>NZ_JBSFYC010000029.1:0-92721 GCF_053595675.1 Streptomyces sp. NPDC002446
GGCAGGGTGTCCGGACGTAAAGCGAAGCAGTCCGGACACCCTGCCCCGGAGGACCGCCACCGCACCCCGAAAACGCCCCGCGCAGCGGCAATCAGCTCGCCGCAGGCGCAACGGCGACAAACCCCCACGGCGGGCCAGCCGACAACGTGTGAAGCCAAGCCAAGCGCAGCGAGAAGTGTTACGCGGAGCCTCACCCATTCGCTCCCTACGCTTCACGCGCCCGGCCGCCGGGCCCGGGAACAGTCTGGCGGGTAGAGAAGGGCCAGGTCATGGCCGTGGCCCGCCGGTCTATCGCAGCCTCCCCACTCCCCATGGAGGGCTCCCATGAGCATGGCAACGACCGCGTCCACCCCCGGCACCGCTCCCGGTCACGCCGCCGCACCCGCGGCCTCGGCACCCGTGGCCTCGGCACCCGCGGCCTCGGCACCCGCGGCCTCCGCGCCCGAGTACACCGCGCAGATCGCCGCATCGCTTCCGCAGATCCGCGCCGCACAGCGGCTGCGTCACCAGGTCTTCGCCGGCGAGATGGGCGCGACCCTGCACTCCCCGCTGGCCGGGCACGACATCGACGCCGTCGACGAGCTCGCCGACCACCTCATCGTCACCCGCACCGCCACCGGCGAGGTCGTCGGCACCTACCGGCTGCTGCCGCCCGGCCGCAGCCCACGGCTGTACTCCGACGGCGAGTTCGACCTCGGCGCGCTGGAGGCGCTGCGTCCCTCCCTCATCGAGGCCGGCCGCTCCTGCGTCCACCCCGACCACCGCACCGGCGCCGTGATGACCCAGATGTGGGCCGCCCTCGCCCGCTACACCCTGCTCTCCGGCCACCGCTATCTGGCCGGCTGCGCCTCCGTCCCGCTCGCCGACGGCGGCACCGCCGCCACCCACGCCTGGGAGCTGGGCCGCACCCGCTACGCCGCGCCGCCCGAGCTGCAGGTCACCCCGCACCACCCCTGGCACTCCACCGTCCCGGCCCCCGACCGCCCCAGCCTCGCCCAGCTGCCCCCGCTGCTGCGCGGCTACCTGCGGATCGGTGCGTACATCTGCGGCGCGCCCGCCCACGACCCGGAGTTCGAGGTCGCCGACTTCTTCGTCGTCCTGGACATGGAACGGCTCGGCGACCGCTACCGGCGCTACTTCCTGGGGGAGCGGTGAAGCACGGCCCCTGGGACATCTGGTCGGACTGCACCCCGGCCTGTGCCGCCCACGCCCTGCCGCGGATACCGGCCACCGGCGTCGCCCGGCGCTCGGCGGCGTTCGCCCACCGGGTGCGCCGGGCGCTGACGGACGGTGAGCGGATGGCCGATCCGGTACGGCTGCGGGCCCACGCCGGAGGGCTCCTCGACGCGCTGGGCATACGCCGGGAGAGCCCCGAGCCGGGGGCCGGTGCGCTGACCTCCGGGGCGGGCGGCCCCGGCACCCTCCTCGTCGTCAACCACATCTCCTGGCTCGACATCCCCGCCCTGCTCGCCGTCGAGCCGGTCACCCTGCTCGCCAAGCGCGAGGTCGGCGGCTGGCCGGTGGTCGGCGGCCTGGCCCGCAGAGCCGGTACGCACTTCATCGACCGTACGAGCCCCCGCCGACTGCCCCACGCCGTGGCCGACTTGTCCGAGATGCTCGCCTCCGGGCGGTCGGTGGCGGTCTTCCCGCAGGCCACCACCTGGTGCACCGCCGGCCAGGGCGCCTTCCGCCGGGCCACCTTCCAGGCCGCCCTCGACGCGGGCGCCCCGGTCCGCCCGGTGACCATCGAGTACACCCAGCAGGGCCTGCCCAGTACGGTGGCCGCGTTCTGCGGCGAGGACACCTTCCTCGCCTCGCTGCGCCGGGTGCTCGCCGCCCGCGCGCTGACCGTACGCGTCACCGCGCATCCGGTGTTGACGGCGGCGGGCCGCGATCCGGGCCTGGACCGGCGGGAGTTGGCGGCGCTGGCGGCACGGGCGGTGCTGGGCGGGCGCCCGGCGGCGGCCACGCGGCCGGTACGGGGTGCGGCGGTGCGGCACACGCCGGGGGCGACCGCGGGCATCCGGGACACCCCCGCCCATGTTTGACCAGCTCGACCAGCTCGCCGAGCCGCTCCAGGGCATGCTGGGCTCGCCCTGGCTGTGGCTGGTCGTCCTGCTGGTGTCCGGCCTCGACGCGCTGCTGCCGTTCATGCCGAGCGAGACCACGGTCGTCCTGGTCGCCGTGCTCATCGGCCCCGACCTGCCGCTGCTCGCCCTGCTGGCGGGCGTCGCGGCGGCCGGGGCGCTGGGCGGCGACTGCCTCGGCTACGCGGTGGGGCGGTACGCGGGTCCGCGCGCGATCGGCCGGCTGCTGCGCGGCGAACGCGGCCGGGCCCGGCACGCCAGGGCCCGTGCGAGGGTCGAGCGGCACGCCGCGCTGCTCGTCATCGCCGGCCGTTTCGTGCCCGGTGGCCGGGTGGTCTCGGCCCTGGCCACCGGAAGCGTCCGCTTCCCGCTGCGTCGCTTCGTCCTGCTGGACGCGCTGGGCGCGGGCGTCTGGGCGCTGTGCAGCGCGGCCCTCGGCGGCCTGGGCGGCGCGGCGCTCACCGACTCACCGGCCAGGGCGATGCTGCTGGCGTCCGCGATCGGCTTGCTGGTGGCGGGCGGTGTGGGGTGGCTGCACCGGAGGGGCGGCGGGTGTGCGCCCGCCCGCTCCGAGGAGGGCGGGCGGGCGCCCGTCGCCGGCAGTCCCGGTCTCAGAGGCTCGGCACGTACTTGTAGCCGACCCGGCGCACCGTGACGATCGAGGAGCGGTGCTCGACGCCCAACTTGCGGCGCAGCCGGGCGACATGGACGTCGACGGTGCGGCCGTCGCCGACATGGCCGTACCCCCACACCGTGGTCACCAGCTGGTCGCGGGTGTGCACCCGGTGCGGATGCGCGACCAGGTGTGCCAGCAGCTCGAATTCGAGGTACGTCAGATCCAGCGGCCGGCCCTGGACCTGCGCGGTCCGCTGCTCGGGGTCGATCTGCACGATCGCGTCGCCGGTGGGCGCGGGTGCGGGCGCGGGTTCGGCGACGGGCTGCGCGGCGGCGGCCTGTTCGGCCGGTACGAGGACCAGGTAGCCGACCATCGGCGGCTGGCCGGGCAGCGCGGGCAGGCTGTGCTGGGGAGCCGGCAGCCAGGTCGCGCCGGAGTGGAGGAGTTCCGCCACCGGCGGCACCTCGTCGGGGGTCACGGCGCGCAGTCGGTGCCGGTGCGGGGTGGTGCGGGGCGAAGCGGGAGCCGTCGTGGAACCGGCGGTCAGGGTACGGACGTTCGTCATGGGAGTCAGCTCTTTCGCGCAGAGGGGCGTCGGGGACGTCGTGCGCGCGGGCAGGGCTGGGGACGCCGGTTCAGCGGCGTCGGTGAGGCATGTGCGGGCCCGCGCTCAGTGCGCGCGGCAACACAGACGGTCGAATGCGTGCGCCTGCCGGGACGGCCAGAAAGGCTCGAGGTCGCTGCGACCTGTCGCGGTGTCGGTGAGGCTGGCCATGACCCCATTGAACCAGACAGCCGGTGATCTGTCCCCGCTCGGGTGGTGGTGTGACGGGATTCCGCCGTGCCCGGCCCGCGCAGGTGGCGGGGCCGGGGGTGATCCGGATCCGACTCGGCTTCTTCGTCACGGAGTTGGGGATGCGGAGGCGGGTGTCCGGTGGCCGGAAATCGATGGGTGGAGCACTCCGGCTATATCCGGCTTGTCCCTCTCGTGGTGCGTCGCTCCGCGCCGGCCCGCATCCCGTGCCCCATCGCCACTCCGAGCGCCAGCGCCACCAGATGCCCGGCGTCGGTGAACGTCCGCCCGCGTCGCAGCACCGGACGTATGCCTAGGGCCAGCAGCCCGGCGGTGGCCGCGGTCCGCGCGCCGCGGTGCGGGACGCTCGCGGCGAGGGCGCCCAGCGTGGCGTTGAAGCCGTAGCTGGCCCCGACGTCGACGGCCCGCGCGGTCGCGTCGGGCGGCGCCTCCCCCCTTGCCTCAAGGGCATGGGTGGTGCCCCCACGCACCCGGCCGCGCAGCCCCGCGTACACCAGCAGGCTGGCGCCGGTGTGTCCGGCCGCGAACACCCCGGCCGCGCGCGCGGCGCCCCAGCGTGTCTCGGCCGTGCCCAGGGCGGCGAGCAGCGCGGCGGCGTAGGGCACCGGCAGCGGTTCCTCGACGAGCGCCGCGCTGGTGGCCAGCGTCTCCCAGCGGCCGGCCCGCAGATTGGCGACATTGGTGGAGTGCCGGCGCAGCAGCTCCGTGCGCCGGCCCTTCGGCAGGCGGGCGGTGGCGTACGCGCCGAGCTGGACGGCGCCGACGTACAGCGGTGCGAGCCAGGGCATACGGGGTGTCATCGCAGGCTCCATCGGCGGCCGCGGTCCGCCCCGGTGTCGGTCTTGACGTTGATCGCAAGCATGCACCCAGCCTGCCAGCCGCCACTGACAATCGGCCCCGGTCCGGCGCGACGGACCGCGCCGGGCGGGAGGGGCGGCACGCCGAAGGGCCGGGCCGGCCGGCCCGGCCCTTCGCGCCGATGCATCAGGCGTTGTGCCTGGTTCAGATCTGCTCGCGGCGCGCCAGCTCCGTGCAGCAGGTGTCCACGATCAGCCGGGTGACCACGTACGGGTCGACGTTGGCGTTCGGCCGGCGGTCCTCGATGTAGCCCTTCTTCTCGACCTCGACCTGCCAGGGGATGCGCACCGAGGCACCGCGGTCGGAGGCGCCGTAGCTGAACTCGTCCCACGGCGCGGTCTCGTGCGCGCCGGTCAGCCGGTCCTCGATGCCGGTGCCGTACTGGCGGACGTGCTCCAGCGGCTTGTCGCCCTCGCCCAGCGCCTCGCAGGCGGTGATGATCGCGTCGTAGCCCTCACGCATCGCGCGGGTGGAGAAGTTGGTGTGCGCGCCCGCGCCGTTCCAGTCGCCCTTGGCGGGCTTGGCGTCCAGCGACGCGGTGACGCCGAACTCCTCGGCCGTACGGTGCAGCAGCCAGCGCGCCACCCACATGTGGTCCGAGACCTCCAGCGGCGGCAGCGCGCCGACCTGGAACTCCCACTGGCCGGGCATGACCTCGGCGTTGATGCCGGACAGGCCGAGGCCGGCCGCCAGGCACAGGTCGAGGTGCTTCTCGACGATCTCCCGGCCGAAGATCGCGTCGGCGCCCACGCCGCAGTAGTAGTCGCCCTGCGGGGCCGGGAAGCCGCCGCCCTCGGGGAAGCCCAGCGGACGCTCGCCCTTGAGGAAGGTGTACTCCTGCTCGATGCCGAAGATCGGCTCCTGGCCGGCGAACTTCTCCGCCACCGGGCGCAGCAGCGCACGGGTGTTGGAGGAGTGCGGGGTCAGGTCGGTGTTGAGCACCTCGCACAGCACCAGCAGGTGGTCGCCGCCGCGGATCGGGTCGGGGCAGCTGAACACCGGCTCCAGGACGAGGTCCGAGGAGCGGCCCTCGGCCTGGTTGGTGCTGGACCCGTCGAAGCCCCAGCGAGGCAGCTTGGACCCATCCGCCAGGATCCTGGTCTTGGAACGGAGCTTGGCGGTCGGCTGGGTGCCGTCGATCCAGATGTACTCGGCCTTGATGGTCACGGGGTCCTCTTATACGGGTAGGTGCGGGTACGCGTGCGGGCGTACTGCCGCACATTCGCAACAGGCCGTTTCCCGTCCGTTGCCCGTATGTGAACCGCAGGTTACTCAACCGGACATCCCGCAGTTCCGTAGCCGTTGGCCCGTATGTGCCCTGGTTTGTCCAGCTCGATATGTTCCGCTTTGTTCCCTGCGGTGTGGCGCACGGCTCAACCGGGCTCAACCGGACCGCTTCAGCAGCCCCTCGAATCCCAGACGGCAGACGCGCCGCCTCAGCTCCTGGCCGCTGATCCCCATCGCCTCCGCGGTGCGCCCCACATGCCACTCGTGCGCGGCGAGCCGGTGCAGTACGTGGCCCCGCCGGACCTGCTTGTCGGTGAGCCGGAACGTCTTGAGGTAGGCGATCCGCCCCTTCCCGTCGGTGATCAGCTCGCCGATGTGCTGGGTGCGGTGCAGCGCGAACGGCGGCAGGAAGCGCGAGAGCCGAAAGCGCCCCATCCGGTACACCTGGCGGACGTCATAGGACTCGTCGAGCAGCTCGTCCGCCATCAGGCCGGCGTGCTGCGCCTCCCACTCCCGCGCCCGGCGCCCGGCGGCGGCCCGCAGGTCCGTGAGCGAGGTGATGTACTCCGCCGCGATCGTCGCCGTGAAGTCCGCCACCGGGCCGCCGTAGAGGGCGTACTGGTACATCAGCTCGCCGTACAGGTCCTGCAGCAGCGACGGGTGCAGCGCCCGGTAGTCGTCCGGGTGCGGCACCACGAAGGCGGCGGCCAGCGCGTCGGCGACGTACACCATCACCCCGCACTGCCCCGGATGGATCTCGAAGACCCGCAGTGCGTCGTCGAGGCCGGGCACCCGCTCGCCCAGGTACGCCCGCTCCGCACGCGGCGAGAGCCCGTCGCGCACCGCCCGCCGGGTCCACTCCTCCCAGAGGACCGGCGGGCCGCCGAAGTGCAGTGCCAGATAGCCGTCGAGCGCGAGATGGAGCGGCAGGAAACGCAGCCCGCCCCAAGGGCCGTCGGACGGCCGCCCCCTGGAGTGCCCCTTGCCGCGCCGGTGGACGAGCCTGCGGGGAACGTGCAGCGGCGCACAGGCGACCGGGCCGCCGCGCCCCTCGCTCAGCTGCGAGCCGTACGCGGCGGCGGGCGATCCGTCACCCGTCCAGTTGGCCACGAACCCATGCGGAATGTACGAGGTGTAGGACGCGCTCCCGTCGGCGCGTACGGTCGCCGTCCCGTCCTCGTAGAGCTCGCGGTGCAGCCGCAGATCGCGGATCGGCTCCGCGCGCACCAACGGGACGAGCCGGACCGCGCCCCACACCTGGGCCGGCCGGGCCCGCAGCCCGCTCAGATCCAGCCGGTTCATACCGCCACCGCCTCCCGCCCCGTCTCCCCGTTCAGGAACCGCCGCACCCGGTCGTCCATATGGGCCCGCAGCTCCGCCAGCCCCGTCCGCCCCTCCGCGAACCGCGCCAGCTGCACCAGCGCCGGCAGATCCTCCGCATCGCGCACCCCGGCCGTCGGCACCGCGGCGGACAGCCGCCGTACGGTGAAGTCCTCGGCGTCGTACACCGGGTTGAGGTGCACCACGGAGGTACGGCGCTCCGGATCGAGCCGGGCGCGCCACACCCGCAGCACCTCACCGGCCAGGCCGGGCGGCGCGTTGTCCCACCCGTCCGACACGATCACCAGCCGCTCCGGCGCGCCCTCCAGCGCGTCGAGCAGCCGCATCCCCAGCGGCGTCGGCCCGTAGGGGTACACGAGCAGCGGGTCCCGCCGCCCCGAGGTCCAGTGCGGCACATACGACCCCGCCAGCGCCTCCAGCAGGAAGTGGCAGGCCAGCGCGGTCGCCAGGGGGCGCTGCCGCTTCTGCCGCGAGCCGGTGGTGGAGAAGCTGTCGTCGAGTACGGCCGCCACGGCGCCCCACGTCCCGGCCCGTGCACCGGCCGTCCGCCGCGCCGCCGCCCGCAGCGCACCGGTCAGCTCGGCGCGCCGGGCGGCCCGGTCGTCGAGCGGCAGCCCCAGCACGTACGAGGCCAGCCGGGTCAGCGGCAGGCGGGCGAGATCGACGTCCACCTCGGCGCGCCGGTTGCGGGCCGACTCCTGTACCCGCAGCCGCTCCAGCCGCGTCATCCGCGGTGCGATCCGCTCCAGGAAGACACGGCGGTCGATGCCGTGCGCCGCCCCGAACCCCTCGGCGACGGTGAACGGCAGCTCGTACACCGCGCCCTGCTCGTAGTGCGCCCGGCGCCAGGCGTCCAGCAGCGGGGTGGTGAAGTGCTTGCGGCGGTGCGGTGCGAAGAGGAAGTCGCCCAGCTCGGCGGCGGTGCCGTCCGGCCCGTCCAGCGGCAGATGGGCGTGGCGCGCCGCGCACCGGAGGCCGGCGCGGTACTTCACGGCGTCCAGGGCCGGGTCGGGCGCGCCGCGAGCCAGTCGCGCATGATCGCGCGGGTGCGGCGGTTGTTGACCTTGGCGGCGCGCAGGGCGCGGAACAGGCGGTAGACGCGCGGTGCGGGCAGCCGTGCCAGCCGGGCCGCGATCAGCCGTCCCTCGGTCACCCGCTCCTCGGCCGTCGCCTCGCCCGCGGTCTCCAGCAGTCGGCGCACGATCAGCGCCGCGTTGTGGTCGTTGATGTCCAGCGCGAGCGCGGCGGCATACAGAGGGCGGTAGTTGACCCGTACGTACGCGTGGAGGAAGTCCAGCGACAGCCGCTGCTCAGCGGCGTCGGAGCGGAATTCGCGCTGTCCGGTGGAGGTGATCGCGGCATTGACGAACAGCAGCACGTCCTCGGCCGCCACCAGATCCGGGCTGCTCGCCACCGCGTCCTCCCCCCTTGGTCGGATGCCGGCCGGGGAATGGGGGCACGAGCAGCGAATCGTTGCTTTGCAGAGCAGGTCCGGAAGTCGCACCGGAGTCCCGCGGCCGGCCCGTGCAACGTAACACCGCCGCCGCGTACGGGCATACGGATTATCCGCCGGGCCCGCGGCCGTCCGGCTGCTCGTGCCGCGCCGCGCCCCGCGGGACACTGGCCCCATGACGACCATGCGCATCGGACTCCTCGGCACCGGCCCCTGGGCGCGCAGCGTCCACGCCCCCGCCCTCGCCGCGCACCCCGGCGGCGAGCTCACCGGTATCTGGGGGCGCAGGCCGGAGGCCGCCGCCGCGCTCGCCCAGGCCCACGACTCCCGCCCGTACGCCGCCCCCGAGGAGCTGTTCGCCGCCTGCGACGCCGTCGCGATCGCCCTGCCGCCGTCCGTCCAGGCCCCCTTGGCGGCCCGCGCCGCCGCGGCGGGCTGCCACCTCCTCCTGGACAAGCCGGTCGCCACGTCCGTGCCCGAGGCCCGCGCCGCGGCCGAGGCCGCCGACCGCGCCGGTGTCGCCTCGGTGGTCTTCTTCACCGCGCGCTTCGGAGCGGAGGAGGGCGAGTGGATCGCCGCCCAGGCGGCCGCCGGCGGCTGGTTCACCGCGCACGCCGACTGGCTCGCCCCGGTCTTCGTCGAGGACACCACCAGCCCCTACGCCCGCTCGCCCTGGCGGCGCGAGAAGGGCGGCCTGTGGGACATCGGGCCGCATGCGCTCTCCGTGCTCCTCGCGGTCCTCGGCGACGCGGAGGCGGTCACCGCCGCCCGGGGGCCGGCCGACACGGTGCTGCTGACGATGCGTCACAGCAGCGGGGCGGCCAGCTCGGCGACGGTCGGCCTGAGCGCCCCGGCCGCCGGCGCCGGCGTCGAGGTCACCCTCCGCGGCACCGCCGGCACCACCACCCTGCCCCGCCGCCGGCACGGCCCGGACGCGGCCTACCACCGCGCCGTCGACGCCCTGCTCGCCGCCGCCGGGACCGGCCTGCCCAACGCCTGCGACATCCACTTCGGCCTGCGGGTCACCGAGATCCTCGCCGCGGCGGAGGAGACCCTGGCCCCGCTCATGCCCCTGAGGACATGACCACATGGCGCAATTGGTCGTGGAGAGCATGAGTGGCGGCCCGTAGCGTCAGCGGCGTCAGCCGTACCGCGCCCGCACCCAGGAGCCCCGCCGCCATGCCGCCTGCCACCGGATTCACCAGCTATGTCGACACCGTCCTGGCCGCCCTCGCCCGCGATCCCGACCGCACCGTACTGACCGGCCCCAAGGCCCCGCCCGAGGCCACCGGTGCACCGGGCGCCGGGGCCCGCCCCGAGGTCACCGCCGGCGCCTTACACGCCGCCGTCCACCGCATGGCGGCAGTCCTCGCCGAGCACGGCATCGGCCGCGGCCGGACCGTCTCGGTCCTCAGCGGCAACCGCCCCGAGGCGCTCGCCGCCCGCTACGCCGCCAACCTCCTCGGCGCCCGCGTGGTCCTCCTCTACGACGGCATGGCCCCCGAGGTCCTGGCCCGGATAGCGGCGAGCGCCGAGACCGCGCTGCTCCTCGTCGACCCGGAGCTGCACGCGTCCGCACGAGCCCTCCTGGCCCACACCGAAGGGCCGCTGCCAAAGGTCATGACCTTCGGTCCGGCGCCGGCCGGCCTCGGCACCGACCTGCTGGCGGCCTGCGCCGCCCTGCCCTCGACTCCCGTCGTGCCGGGTGCCGCCCGCCCGGAGGACGACTGGTCCATCCGCTACACGGGTGGCACGACCGGCATCCCCAAGGGAGTCCGGATGGCGCACGCCCCGTACGCCAAGATGCTCGCCCAGCAGCCGGCGGCCCCCGGCGGACCGCCCCGTTTCCTCGCCTGCACCTCGCTCGCCCATCTGGCGGGCGTGCTGGCCGATGTGGCGCTCGCGGCCGGCGGCAGCGTCGTACTGCACCGCGCCTTCGACCCCACCGCCGTCCTGGCCGCCATCGCCCACGACCGCATCAGCCATCTGTGGCTGCTGCCCCCGCTCCTCTACCGCCTCCTGGACGACCCCACCCTCCCCGCCACCGACCTCGGCTCGCTCACCAGCATCACCTACGGCGGCTGCGCGGCCTCCCCGTCCCGGCTGGTGCAGGCCGCCAAGGCCTTCGGCCCGGTGCTGTACGGGATCTACGGCATGTCCGAGGCGATGTCGATCACCGTCGCCCTGCCCGAGGACCACACCCCGACCGGCCCCGGCGGCCGGATCACCGTCGGCCGCGCCCTGCCCGGTGTCGAACTCGCCATCCGTGACGCCGAGGGGCGGGACCTGCCGGCGGGGGAGCAGGGCGAGGTCCACGTACGCTCCGCCGGCGTGATGTCCGGCTACTGGAAGCAGCCCGGACCGAGCGCGCAGGCGCTGCCCGGTGACGGCTGGCTGCGCACCGGCGACGCAGGCTGCCTGGACGACGACGGCCGGCTCTACCTCGTCGACCGGATCAAGGACCTGATCATCGTCGTCGGCGGCCATGTCCACCCGGCGGAGGTCGAGGACCTGCTGCACGGCCACCCGGATGTCGCCCAGTGCGCCGTCTACGGGGTGCGTACGGCCGACGAGACGGAGGAGGTGCACGCCGCGGTCGTGCCCGCCCCGGGCCACCGCGTGGACGCCGCCGCCCTCCGTGCCTTCGTCACCGAGCACAAGGGCGCGATGTACGCCCCGAGCACCGTCCGCCTCCTCGACGAGCTCCCGCTCACCCCCGTCGGCAAGCCCGACAAGGCCCGTCTGCGGGCCATGGCCACAAGGCCCTGAAACCACCCTGGCCAGGGGCCCCAAATCGCCCCTGGCCAGGGGCTTTTGTCAGTGGTGGCCAGTAGAATGGGAACCAGTCAGTGAGGGTTTTCCCACGCTCCAGGAGGTCGCCGATGGCCGCTGCCACACTCATGACGAAGCCTCTCCCCGCCCACCCGCTGCCCAAGAAGCCGCTGCCCGCCGGATGGCCGCGCGAGCGGTACGAATCGCACAACCGCCGCCTGAAGGCCATGCGGCTCGCCATAGCCCTCCTCGACACCGGCGTCTACCGCCCCGAGCAGGCCCACAACCACAAGATCCGCAGCACCGCCGCGGAGATCGGGGTGCACACCCCGTCCGACACGACCTGCCGCCTGGTGCGCGCCCTGATCTACGACAACTGCTGACGGCGTCCGGCGGGCGGCCCGGGGCTCACTCCCCGGGCCGCCCGCCCGGGCCCTCGTCCGCCCCGGCGCCCGCCGCGGAGTCCGGCCCCAGGTCCGCCACCTCCGCCAACGCCTCCTCCAGCCACTCCACCCAGAACGTCTCCAGCCCGATCCCGGCCCGCAGTACGAGCCGCCGCAGCCGGTCCTCCGGAGCCTGTGCGGCGCTGAAGTCGCGCCCCTCGATCTTCTGGTACTCCGCCAACTGCCGCCGGTGCAGCGCCAGATGACGGCCGAGCTCCTCGTCGAGACCGGCGCGCCCCACCACCGCCGCCGCCCGCAGCCGCACCAGCAGCGCGTTGCGGACGGGCTTGTCGTCCTGCTCGCCGGACGCCCAGCCGGTCAGCTCCGCGCGTCCCGCGGGCAGCACCTCGAACTCCTTCTTCTGCCCCCGGGTCGGCTGCTCGGAGGGCAGCGCCCGGATGAGCCCGGCCTGCTCCAGCTTCCCCAGCTCCCGGTAGATCTGCTGATGCGTGGCCGGCCAGAAGTACCCGATCGACCGGTCGAACCGGTGGGTCAGCTCCAGCCCCGACGACGGCTTCTCTAGCAGGGCGGTGAGGATCGCGTGCGGGAGGGACATGGGGGAATCCTAGGACGGGCCCGGCCCACAAGGCCCGTCCCCGGCACGGCGGCCGCAGGTCACAGGGCCGCCGCCAGCTCCGTGCCCTGCTTGATCGCGCGCTTGGCGTCCAGCTCGGCGGCGACGTCCGCCCCGCCGATCAGATGCACGGCCCGCCCCCGCGCCCGCAGCTCCTCGTGCAGCTCCCGGCGCGGCTCCTGCCCGGTGCACAGCACGACGGTGTCCACGGCGAGCGTGACGGCCGCCCCGTCGACCGTGAGGTGCAGCCCCTCGTCGTCGATCCGCTCGTACGACGCCCCGGCGATCATCGTGACCCCCCGGTGCCGCAGCTCCGTACGGTGGATCCAGCCCGTGGTCTTGCCCAGCCCGGCGCCCACCTTCGACGTCTTGCGCTGGAGCAGATGCACCTGGCGCGGCGCCCCGGCCCGCTCGGGCGCCCGCAGCCCGCCGCGCTCGCCGTACGCGGTGTCCACACCCCAGGCGCGGAAGTACGTCTCCGGATCCCGGCTCGCCCCGTCGCCGGCATCGGTCAGGAACTCCGCGACGTCGAAGCCGATGCCGCCCGCGCCGATGATCGCGACCCGCTCGCCCACCGGCGCGCCGTCGCGCAGCACATCGAGGTAGCTGACGACGCTCGGGTGGTCGATCCCCGCGATCTCCGGGACGCGCGGGGTGACACCGGTGGCGACGACCACCTCGTCGTACGCGTCGAGATCACCGGCCGCGACGGGGGTGTTCAGCCGCACCTCCACCCCCCGCAGCGCGAGCTGGGTACGGAAGTAGCGCAGCGTCTCGTCGAACTCCTCCTTGCCCGGCACCCGCTTGGCGATGTTCAGCTGACCGCCGATCTCCGCCGCGGCGTCGAACAGCGTGACGTCATGGCCGCGTTCGGCGGCCGACACGGCGCACGCCAGCCCCGCCGGCCCGGCGCCGACCACCGCGAGCCGCTTGCGCAGCCGCGTCGGCGCGAGCACCAGCTCGGTCTCATGGCAGGCCCGCGGATTGACCAGACACGAGGTGATCTTCCCGCTGAAGGTGTGGTCGAGGCAGGCCTGGTTGCACCCGATGCAGGTGTTGATCTCCGCGGCCCGGCCCTCCCGGGCCTTCCCCACGAAGTCCGGATCGGCCAGGAAGGGCCGGGCCATCGAGACCATGTCGGCCCGCCCGTCGGCGAGCAGCTCCTCCGCCACCTCGGGGGTGTTGATCCGGTTGCTGGTCACCAGGGGCACCGAGACCGACCCCATCAGCCGCTTCGTCACCCAGGTGTACGCCCCGCGCGGCACCGACGTCGCGATGGTCGGGATGCGGGCCTCGTGCCATCCGATGCCGGTGTTGATGATCGTCGCGCCCGCCGCCTCGATCTCCTTGGCGAGCGTGATCACCTCCTCCAGCGTCGATCCGCCCGGGACCAGGTCCAGCATCGACAGCCGGTAGATCAGGATGAAGTCCGCGCCCACGCGCTCCCGGATGCGGCGCACGATCTCCAGCGGAAAGCGCACCCGGTTCTCGTACGAGCCGCCCCACCGGTCCGTACGGTGATTGGTCGCGCCCGCGATGAACTCGTTGATCAAATACCCTTCCGAGCCCATGATCTCGACGCCGTCGTACCCGGCGGACTTCGCCAGCTCCGCGGCCCGGACATAGTCCTCGACGGTCTGCTCGACCTCGTCGTCGGTGAGCGCGTGCGGGGTGAAGGGGCTGATCGGCGCCTGGATCGCACTCGGGGCGACCAGATCGGCGTGGTACGCGTACCGCCCGAAGTGCAGGATCTGCATCGCGATCCGCCCGCCCGCCGCGTGCACCGCCTCGGTCACGGTCCGGTGCTGCGCCGCCTCCGCCTCCGTGGTGAGCTTGGCACCGCCCTCGTACGGCCGTCCCGCGTCGTTCGGCGCGATCCCGCCGGTCACCATCAGGCCGACGCCGCCCCGCGCCCGCGCGGCGTAGAAGGCGGCCATCCGCTCGAACCCGTTCTCGGCCTCCTCCAGGCCGATGTGCATCGACCCCATGAGCACCCGGTTGGGGAGCGTGGTGAACCCGAGGTCGAGCGGGCTCATCAGGTGCGGATACGGGCTGGCGGGGCTCGCGGGGCTCATGGCGGACTCCTTGCGGGGTGGACGTACGCAACGTTGTAGACCAGCCGCGGGCCCTTATGCAACAAGTTGCAAAAACTGTGAGCGAGGCGACGCGGCCGGTGGTGCGGGGCGCCGCGGCTCCGCGGGTGGGGTGGCGTGGCGGGTGCCATGCCCACGACAGATCTCCGCGGGTACGAGGGGGGGCTCGTCCGGGCCGCCGCCGACTATGCCCCGCGCCGCCGTGCGTCGTGTCACAGACAACACCACGGCTGTTATGGCAGCTTCGAACGCGCTCAAGTGCGCTTCTTGGCACGGCAGTTACCGCATGTGGCGACCGAACGGACGGACACCGGCGCGAGGCTGGCCGGTGTGTACGCGGAGAGGAACGAATGAGCACTGTGCAAGCCATGACGCTGACCCTGGACCAGGTGGTCGACACGGCGCGCTACCCGCTCGCGGAACCAGAGAGCGCCGAGGGCCGGGCCATGGTCTCCCGTGCCCGGCGCGATCTCGACGCCCTCGGCTGCACCGTCCTGCCGGACTTCATCCACCCGCAGCTGCGCGAGGTGCTGCGCCGGGAGTGCGCCGCCCTGGCCCCCCGGGCGCACTTCGACGTGGAGACGGTCAACGTCTACAACATCGCCGTCGACGCGGACCTGCCGGCCGACCACCCCGGCCGCAAGGCCTTCGAGCGGGGCAACGCCTTCGTCGCACGCGACCGCATCCCGGTGGACTCGCTCATCAGCCGCCTCTACTCGGATCAGGCGTTCCAGCACTTCATCGCCCGCTGCTTCCGTCTCCCGCAGCTCCACGAGCTGGCCGACCCGCTCTCCGGGCTCGTCCTCAACGTCGTCGAGCCCGGCCGGGAACACCCCTGGCACTTCGACACCAACGAGTTCACCGTGAGCATGCTCACTCAGGACGCCCAGGCCGGCGGTGTCTTCGAGTACTGCCCGAACATCAGGTCCGCGCACGACGAGCACTTCGACGACGTCCGCGACGTACTGGACGGCCGGGGCGAGCGGCTGACGCACCGCCTCGCCCTGCGCCCCGGCGACCTGCAGCTGTTCAAGGGCCGCTACTCGCTCCACCGGGTCAGCCCCGTCGAGGGCGAGGCCGCCCGCCACTCGGCGATCTTCGCCTACAGCGAGCGCCCCGGCGTCATCGGCAGCGTGGCCCGCACCCGGCAGCTCTTCGGCCGGGTACACCCCGAACACCTGGCGGCCGAGGGCCGGGCGGTACGGGGCGACCGGCTGCTGGACTGACGGGCGGAGCGCGAAGGCCCGGCCGCACGCCCGCCCCGCCGTGCCAAGAGCAGTTCAAAACGGCGGCGGCCCCCCTCCTCCCAGGAGCAGGCTCTTAGGACCCGTCCCCCAGGGCGTACGCACGCGACGCCCTGGCACCGCACCCCACTCCCTCCGCATCCCCACTCCCTCCGCACCCCCACTTCCTCCGCACCCGTACCCGCACCCGCACCGACAACCGAATCGAGACCGCACGTGACCCACAGTCAGGGCGCACCCGCCACCCCGACCTTCTCCCTGGAGGACAGCCTCCCGCGCGTACCGCTGCCCACCCTGGAGGAGAGCTGCGAGCGCCTTCTCGCCTGGTGCGCGCCGCTGCTGACCGCCGACGAGCTGGCCGCGACCGAGGCCGAGGTCGCCGCCTACCTCCGCCCCGGCGGGCCCGGCCGGATCCTCCAGGCGGCGCTGGAGGAGTACGACGCCACCGAGGGCGTACACAGCTGGCTCGACACCTTCTGGCCGTACCGCTACCTGGGCCGCCGCGACCGCATCGCGCTCAACGCCAACTTCTTCTTCCTCTTCCAGGACGCCGGGCCGGCGCAGCAGCAGCCGCACCCGCCCTCGTCACCGCAGGTGGAGCGGGCTGCCGGCCTGATCGCCGGGGCCCTCGGCTACAAGCGTCGGCTGGACCGGGAGCTCGTCGAGCCCGTCGTCCAGCGCGGACAGCCGCAGACCATGGAGCAGAACAAGTTCCTGTTCTCCACCACCCGGATCCCCGGCGCGGAACAGGACACCGTCCGCGCCCCGTACACGCAGGAGTGGCCGGGACCGTCCGACGCCCGGCACATCGTGGTCTTCTTCCGCGGCGGCATGTTCAAGCTGGACGTACTCGGCGCGGACGGCACTCCGTACGGCCTGGACGACCTGCGGGCGGGGCTGCGCGCGGTACTCAAGAGCGACGACCCGGCCGGCGCGGACGCCCCGGTCGGCCACCTCACCACCATGGCCCGCGCCGAGTGGGCGGCCGCCCGCGAGTCCCTGCTCGCGCACCACCCCGGCAACGCGGCCGCCCTCGACGACGTCGAAACCGCCCTCTTCTGCGTCTCACTGGAGGACTTCGCCCCCGCGGACGTTCAGCAGGCCTGCGACGAACTGCTCTACGGCGACCGCGGCAACCGCTGGTTCGACAAGGCCGTCACCTTCATCGTCTTCGCCGACGGCCGCGCGGGCATCAACGTCGAACACTGCGAGCTGGACGGCACCACCATCCTCAGCTTCGTCGACGCCCTGCTGTCCACCCCCGCCGAGGAACACTCCCACCGCTCCGGGGCCCGCTCCCAGGGCGTGCCGCCCCTGGAGCCGATCACCTTCCACCTGGACGACACCCTGCGCGCCCACGTCCGCTCCGCCGCCGAGGCCTTCGCGCAGTACGGCGCGGACACCGCCACCCGCACCGTCGCTTTCGACGACTTCGGCGCCCGCACCGCCAAGTCGCTCGGCGTCTCCCCGGACGCCTTCGTCCAGCTCGCCTACCAACTCGCCCACCAGCGCGCCAAGGGACACCTCGGCGCCACGTACGAGTCGATCGCCACCCGGCAGTGGCGGCGCGGCCGCACCGAGGCGATGCGCGTCGTCACCCCGGAAATCGTCGACTTCGTCACCGCGATGCAGGACCCGGCAGCCACCGCCGAGACCCGCCGCGCCGCCCTGCGCACGGCCGCCCAGGCCCATGTCACCCGCGCCAAGGAGTGCCAGGCCGGCGACGCCCCCGAACAGCACCTCTGGGAGCTCGAACTCATCCAGCGCCGCCGCGGCACCGAACTCGGCATCCTGGAACAACCCGCGCTCTACCGCACCCCGGGCTGGCTGACGATGCGCGACGACTACCTCAGCACCAGCTCCGCCCCCTCCGCCCACATCCAGTACTTCGGCTTCGGCTCCACCAGCAGCCGCTGCATCGGCGTCGCCTACGTCCTGCTCCCCGACAGCTTCCACCTCTACCTGAGCACCCCCCGCCCGGTCGCCGACCAGATGCACCTCTTCGCCAACCACCTCCGCGAGGCGGTGACCGAACTCCGCGCCCTGCTGGCGCCACAATGACCCCCTGACCCACCCACCACCCGCCACCCGCGAACCCGGGCCGCCGACCGCTGTTCCCCCGCCCGCACCCTCGGCGGCCCGGAACCACCCCTCCCGACGAACCCTCACCGCTGACGACCGCCCACCGCTTACGATCCCCGGATGAGCACTGTGTTGATTTGATCACCGGCGTCGGTGACATGGGGAACAACTCGCGGCGCTCACCCCCGGACCGCGCTTCAACCCCGTCACCACGGCCGCGTCCCTCCCGGTGCTGGACGCCGTCCTCCCCGGCGCCGCCCCCCTGCGCTGGTCCACTCCGGCCCCCGGCGGCCTCCCCGGCGGTTACCCCGTCCGGATCACCGACCGCTCGGTCTCCCTCGACCTGCCCTCCGGACTCACCCAGGACGAGGCAGTGGCGTACAACGAGCGCATGGGCCGCGCCGACGGCGTGGAACGCATCGACACCGACGGAACCGTCCACTTCACCGAAGCCACCCACGAAGCCCTGGCCCCCCTGGCCCCCGACCTGACCGCCCCCCTCCCGCCGTAGCCGGCCGGCGCCCCTATTTCTGACAGATCCGTCTCATCAGCACCGAACTTCGTGCCACAGTGACCCATGCGCGCATTCATCAGGGGCGTCGGTAGCCTCGCAGTCCTTGCGGCTTTGCTGTTCGGTGCGGTGGAGGCCGTTGCATTTCTGGCGAGGTACGTGGGGCACCAGGTTTTTCACGGCGTAAACCCCACGGTCGCCGCCGCAGCGGTGACCGCAATGGCAACGGTTCTTGTCACCGTTGCCACGTTGGTCATCGGGCGCTACATCGAACGCCGGAAAGCCGTTGAAGAAGATATTCGGAGCAGTAAAATACCCGTTTACACCAGGCTTGTAAGCGGCCTCATGAGGACTGTCATGAACCCCGATTCTTCGAATGAAGACGAGGTGGTGCAGTTCCTGCGGGACATTACGCCAGATCTCATCACATGGGCTTCCGACGACGTTCTGCTCGCCTGGTCCAAATTCAAGCGAGAAGCACAAGTTCTCGTATCCGAGGACACGGTGTTCAACTTCGAGGAACTCTTGTCCGCAATTCGCCGGGATTTTGGGCACAGTGGCAGAAAAGTGCAAGAGGGAGATCTCCTGGCTCTGTTCATCAACGACATCGACGAACAGCTGGCCAGGCGGCGCGCTCAGAGGAACGCCGTATGAGCACCCGTGACGCCCACGAAAAGACCGCCGGCTGCGCCTTCCGAGAGCGGAAGAACACGGCCGACGGCCCACAGACGGCCCAGGGGAGCGGAAAGCCGCTCTGACCTGTGGCGGTCTTAGATGTCGAAGTAGAGATGGGAGAACGCTGTGACCTGCGGAGACGTATCTCTGGCGGGCTGGTCGGTGCACAACGGGTGCACCACCTGGGCATCCGGGATCTAATCTCAGCAGCTAGCGCGACTCCATCGCTCAGTGCTGCGAACTGACTCACTTCCGGTACTGGCCCCGGTTCTTGAGCCACGTTGTGAAGCCATCCGTGGCGATCGTTTTGGCTATCGCCAGGGCAAAGGGCTCCGCGCTGTCCACCGCGGTGAGAACGATGGTGGTGATCAGCAGTGCGATGAGGGCCAGCGTGTCCAAGATGGACTGGATGAGGTCACGATCTTTGGGACAGAGGGGAGAGCGCATCGAAATCCGTTCGCCTGAGCCCGAACGACGTCGGGCTGTGTGCCTTGTGCTTTGAGTAGGCACCGACGAGTCGCCGGACTGCGATCCGGTTCCGTTTTCCGTACCGGACGCCGCAGGTAAGCGGGCTAAATTTGCCGGTCCGGTCCGGACGGCACCGGACCGCACGATGGCCCGGCGTGGCGAGGCGAGAAGAAGGACAGAGATGACGCGTGATCCGGAACGAGAGCCGCGTGTGTGGTTCGCTGAGCGGCTTGACGAGCTCTTACGGATGGCTGGGCCGTCACGGCTGGAAGACGTCGCCCGGTCCGCTTCACAACTGGTCTCGTCGAGGGCGAGAGCAGCAGGCAAGACCCCCAAAAGGTTGCCGGACAAACGCCGGATCAGCGCCTGGAGGACTGGAAAGAATGTGCCGACAGAGCCTGCGCTGCTCGCCGCTGTGGTATCTGTGCTGATCGACACTGTGCGACGGCGCAAGGTGAGCACCCGTACGGCCACCGACGGGCTGCTGGATCCACGCGCATGGGAACGGTGGCGGGTAGCGGCTGCTAAAGCGCCGTGCTCCCGCGAGCTGCCCGTCCGGTCCGCGGTACCGGCTCCCCACCGGGTGCTCGTGGCTGAGGCGGATCTCCTGCTGCAGCTGGGAGTTCACCGGGCTGTCGCTTCCCCGCCTGGGCTTCTGCCGGCAGTTGCTGATCGTGTATTGCCCGCCTACGTGCCGCGTGACCACGATTCCAGGTTATGGGAAGCATTGGCCCCCAGGGCTCCGGCGAGTCGCCTCGTTGTCCTAGTGGGGAAGGCCACGACTGGTAAGACCCGCTCGGCGGCGGAGATGGCGCGGCGGCGCTTGGCTGACTGGGAGCTGGTCGCCCCCGCCAATGCACGCGCTCTCCTGCGATGGATCGAGGAGGATGCCACCCCGCAAACGGTCCTGTGGCTCAACGAGCTTGGAAACTTTCTAGCAGGTGCCAACGGAACGTCTGTGGCGGACGCGTTGCGGGGGCTGTTCGCAGACAAGCGTCAAATCGTGGCCATCGGTACGCTCTGGCCGAATGAATGGCAGATGTACGCGGGCAACGACTCCGAGCCCCTCAAGGGCCCATCCGCGGTGGGCCAACTGCTGGGCAGCGCACTGAGGGTGGATGTGCCGTCGCAGTTCTCGGCAGCAGAGTGGGACCGCGCATCGGCGCAACGTGCCCTCACGTTTGCGACGAAGTCCTGTACCACGACGAGAAAGCTGACGCAGTTCCTGGCCGCTACTCCCGACCTGCTGCAACGCTATGCCGATGCGGATCCTTACAGTCGAGCTTTGCTGACTGCCGCGATGGATGCCCGCAGGCTGGGATATCGCGCTCTCCTCTCGCCAGAGCTCCTGGAGCACGCCGCCGCTGGATATCTTGATGACCGGCACCGGGCGGATCCGCCATTCAACTGGTTCACCTGCGCACTCCGCTATGCAACCACCGAGGTGAAGGCCACCGTCGCTCCGCTGACACCCCTTCGTGTCACGTCTGGAGTCGGCCCGGCCGACGGCTTCCGGCTCGCCGACAGCCTTGATGAGTACGCTCGGCTCGCCCGGTCCCAGAAACCGGTGCCCGCCACCCTGTGGGATGCTCTGGTCGCTGCCGCCGATGATCCGGACGACCTGGAACGGCTCGGCATCGCCGCACAGAGCCGTTGCTACTACCGCTACATGGCTCTCTTCTGCCGGCCGGCTGCTGCCCGGGGCCGCCGAATCGCCCGCTATCTCGTCGTACGCAACCTGGAGGACCAGAACCGCACTGAAGAGGCCCGCGCACTGAGAATCTCTGCGGCGGAGGCAGGCGACACCGACGAGATGCGCCACCTCTCCTGGAATTGGGAGCGGCAAGGGCGGACGCATGAGGCCAAGGAGATATGGCGACGCGCTGCGCACGACGGCGACGCCGTCGCCCAAAGCGGCCTTGCCGGAGTGCTGGCACGTGAAGGGAACGTCGAAACAGCCGAGAGTTGGTGGCGGCGTGCAGCGGACTCGGGCCATGCAGAAGCAATGCGGGAGCTGGCCAAGTCGCTGGAAGGCCGCGGCTGTGCGGCCGAATACTGGTGGCGCAGGGCTGCTGACGCTGGTGATTGGGAAGCCGCGCACCGGCTCTCACGGCTACTTGAGGAATCTGACCGGGCCGGTCAAGCCATTGACATATGGCACTCTCGGGCAGCGCTCAACGATACCGATGCCATGTGCAAGTTGGCCCGTGTACTTGAAGCGGCAGGGAAGCTGCAGGAGGCCGAGAAGTGGTGGCGGCGAGCGATCGACACGGGATCTTCCCAGGCAATCTTCGGCCTTGAAAGGCTGCTATGGCGGAACGGCAACACCGAGGATGCCTACCAAGTCGTCGCACGCGCCATCGCGGCCGGTGATACATATGTCATCAAACAGCTATGTAAGGAATTCGGCTACGACATCACCCAGGTCCGGGGCGCGGAGCGGGGCCTGCGCCGGGCATACGAAGCAGGTGAAGAGGCGGCGCGGGACCAGCTCACCGACTTTCTGACGGCCGACCACCGCATCGACGAAGCTGTGGCGCTGTGGCTTCCTGCTGCCGAAGCTGGCGACTGGACCGCGATGCGGCGGATGGCCTGGCTGATGCACCTGTCCGGAAACTCTCAGGTAGCGGAACGCTGGATGTCCCGGCTCGCCGATGCGGGCGAGGGCGGGGCAATGGCCCTGCGGGCTCAGATCCTCGAACAAGCCGGCCAACTGCAGGAGGCAGAGCGATGGGAACGCCGGGTGTTGGAGACCGGCTATACGCCAAATCCTCCGGTCAACCTGGAGTATCTGCTTAGGACAACAGGGCGAGCCAACGAGGCCGACCGGCTGCATTCCTACGGCATCGAGCCCGGTGGCCGGACCGCTGCCCCCTGGTGAGATGTGGCATTAGCTGCACTTCGGCACTTTCCAAGAGAGGAAACAGTGGGCCCTGAACCGCTCCGGTGCAGGGCCCACATTTCCTTCGTCGGCGCGTGTCAACCAGCGAGTTTGAACTTTCTTCTAAATGCCGAATTAGAGGTGAGGTACGGTCCTGGCCTGCAAGGTTCCTAGCATCGAGCGATTACCGGTGCACAATAGGTGCACGCGACGGATTTCTTCGCAACCCGGAGGCCGGGCCTTCGCGGCGCCGCTGGCTCGCTGGGCGGCTGCTGGTCCCGCGACTCCGCTCTCCTCAAACTCTTGAGGCACAGCAAGTAGTCGGAGCGAATTGGGTCTCTAGGCACTAGCCCGCATGTGTGATACCTCGTCCGCTGACGTCAGGCCGCAACCCGGTACCGCTGCCCGATCGCCTTGCGCGCCTTCTCAATGGAGCCCGAGACCCGGTGCACGTACCGGCGCAGCGTGAAGGCCGGGTCCTCGTGGCCCAGGAGGTCGGCGAGGGTGTAGACGTCCACGCCTTCGTTGATCGCCTCCGAGGCAAACAGATGCCGCAGGGCGTGCATCATCCTGTCGCGACACTCCTCCCACTTGCGACCCTTGCCGACATGCCTGTCGTTCAGCGCCTTGATGATGCCGATCGTCTCTAGGGCCGCCTTCCAGAGGCAGTTGAAGTAGTTCTTGTTGAGCGCCTTGCGCTCGCGCGTGGCGAACATGAGGCGTACGGTGACCAGCTCGCCGTCCTTCTCCAGCCACGGCAGTGTGACCTCAGCTGGAGGGAACTCTCGCATGTGCTCGCGCAGCAGTGCCGCCAAGTCCTCGTCGAGAGGGACGTAGCGGTCTTTCGGATCGTCCTTGGTGCCGCCCTTGGGCGGCGCGAAGACGAGCGAGCCGCGGTGATGCGTGATCTGGCGGCAGATGCGGACGGTCTTGTCGTCCTCCGACCAGTCCACGTCATCTGGACTGAAGCCGAATATCTCGCCCTGCCGCATGCCGAGCCCACGGCCGCAGTCGACCGTGGCCCGGTACCGGTCAGTCAGGTGCTTGCGCAGGTCGTCCGTCTGCTCCCAGGAGAGCGGTACATCCTTGGCCGACTTCTTCGACCGCCTGGGCTTCACGCGCTTGACCGACCCGGTCTCGCATGGGTTCTTCGGGATCAGGTCGTCGTCCACCGCCATGGCGAGGATGGACGAGAGGTGGGTGAAGATCAGGCCGACGGTGGTCTCGTCGAGCACCTGAAGCCGGCGCTTGATCCACGTCTGGATGGTGGAGGGCTTGATCTGCCGCAGTTTGAGGCCTCCGAGCGGCTCGATGATGTGGTTGCGGACGCGGGATTCGTACTGGTGGTACGTCCGGGGGTTGTCGAACGTCTGGTTCTCCAGCCACTGTTTGGCCACCGCCTTGAGCAGCGTGTCGCCCTTCTTCGGGGCGATGTACGTACCGTCGTCGACGGTCCCCAGCATCCGTGTCAGGTGCTGTCGGGCATCCTCATACCGCTCGAAGCTCTCGCTCTGCTGCTGCCCGTCGGGATCCCGCCAGCGCGCCAACCAGCGCTTACCGCGCCCGTGCTCGCGGGACGGCACCTTGCCGTGGGCCCTGCACTTTTCCTCGTCCGGCTCCGGCCGCTTTTTGTGCCAGCGATCGTAGGGCTCAGCCACGGTGACCCGCTTCCTGCGCGGCACCCAATGGCTGCAAGAGGGCCATGGGAGAGATACCGAGGGCCGCAGCGAGGGTAGCGAGGTCGTCGACGTCGCAGCGTCGACGGATGCGTTCGATGCGAGAGATTGCGGAATGGGACAAGGGACGGCCGTGCTCGGCGACGAGGGCGGCGAGCTGGCGTTGGCTGATGCCGCGAGCGAGGCGGAGGCTTTCGATGTTGTGGGCGGTTTGGATTCCGGTGGGGCCGATTTCGATGGAGCGTTTTGACATGGTGGTGTTGTAGCTCGCGTTCCCGGGTTTGGGGAAACCGTATTTTCGCTGTATAAGGAGGCGCCCTACGTGCCGCGCGGGTGCCGTCGCTGTGCGTGCGGAAGGTTGCGGAATTGACGTCCGGGTTCTGTGATATGGTCCCGCGCCTTTCGCCCGCAGGGGGCTACCGGTGACTCGATATGCCTCCATGGCCTGGCACTTCAGGAAGGATCCGGCGATAAGCGGAGCTCACCAGCACGGCGTCGCGAAGCTGACTTGAGGAAGTTGCCTGGTCGCTCTCGGCTGTGTGGAATGCGGCTCGCTTTCGCTGATCTGTAGTTCGGCTCCGCGGTTTTCGATGTCCTGTGTGGAAGCCGTTTGGTGCGGCCGCGAATTATCTGCAAGATGGCGCTGGATGTTGCGGAAGATGCGTGGCTATGTTGGCCACGCCGCCCGTCCAATTCAGCGAAGGGGAAGCAAATGAAGCACACCGATTCTCGCCAGGATGTCGGCAAGCACCCTCGCGCGCTGGCGAGTCCGCAGGAGATCTCCGACTACCTCGGCATCCCGGTGCGGACGCTGTACCAGTGGAAGTACCGGGGCACCGGCCCGAAGGTCCACAAGGTCGGCAAGCATCTGCGTTACCGGTGGACGGAGGTCGACGCATGGCTCCAGACCCAGTCCCTGGATCTGGTCGCCTGAACCGCCGGACGACGAAGCGGCCCTCGGCGCGTCAACGCCGAGGGCCGAAGAGTCCCAACCGACCGCCCGTACCTGAACGATGACGACGGTGGTGCGATGCCTGCACGCTTCGTACCACCGGGTGAGGAACGTCCTTGAACCACCCTATGACGGTGCAGCCCGCCGCCGCATCCCACCAACCCACCTGGCCACCGGTCGCCATCCCTGGGCAGGTCAGTGCCCACCGCGCGGCAGTGCCCACCGGTGACCGGGATTCGTCGACCCCACCGGGCAGTGCGACGAGTGCCTCGGATACCGACGGCACCCCGACCGAGAACCGGTCAACGGAGAGCGCCGACCGTCCAGCCACCCCGTTCGTTGGTCCGCTGACCGAGGGCGCTGACCTGCTGGGTGAACTGCGGTCAGCGATCGAGACGTTCGTGGTTCTGCCTCACCGGCAGGCTCTGGACGCGGTCACCTTGTGGGTGGCCGCCACGCACCTGCAGTCCGCCTGGCAGCACGCCCCGCGCCTGGCGGTGGTAGGTCCGGCGAAGCGTTGCGGCAAGTCGAGGCTGCTGGACGTGTTGCACGAGACCGTCCACGACCCGTTCATCACGGTCAACTCGACCCCGGCGGCCATCTTCCGCTCCATCACCGCCAACCCGCCCACTCTCCTGGTGGACGAGGCGGACACCATCTTCGGCAGCCCGAAGGTGGCGGAGAAGAACGAGGAGATGCGCGGTCTGCTCAACTCCGGCCACCACCGCAACCGGCCGACCACCCGGGTCGCGGGAAATGACCACCAGCCCACCAAATTCCGGACCTTCGCGATGGCTGCCCTGGCCGGTATCGGTGACCTGCCCGACACGATCATGGACCGGTCGGTGGTCATCCGCATGCGCCGCCGTGCACCGGGGGAGAGCGTGCGGCCCTACCGCTCACGCCGCGACACTCCTGCCCTCAACGCCCTGCGGCAGCGGCTGGCGGCCTGGCTGGGACCGCACCTGGAGGAGGCTGCCGACTCCGAGCCGGTCATGCCGGTCGAGGACCGCGCGGCTGATACCTGGGAGCCGCTGATCGTCGTCGCCGACTTGGCCGGAGGTCCCTGGCCCGCCTGGGCCCGTACCGCCTGCCAGATGATGACCGCATATGAGGAGGGCCAGGAGGAGGACCACGGCGGGCTGAAGATCCGCATCCTGACGGACATCCGGCAGGTCTTCGCCTCCTACGGCAACCCCGACGCGCTGCCCACCGAGAGCCTGCTCGCCGCCCTGCGAGCCGATACGGAAGGGCCTTGGACCGAGTACGGCAACGGTGGGCTGAGCGCACGTGGCCTGCAACACCTGCTGGCCGACTACCAGATCAGGTCCGCCAACCACCGCTTCGGAGACATTGGCCAACGCAAGGGCTTCTCGCGCAGCCAGTTCACCGACGCCTGGATGCGCTACTGCCCTCCACCTGCGCGCACGGCCCCGTAATCGAGCTTCACTCGTCCCACCCGTCCCCGCGCAGGTCAGCGCGGGGACGGCTCTTTGCGTGGGACGAGTCCACCCGTCCCGCGTACTGGATCAACCGTGCGCTGATACGAGTCGACCCGTACCACCGGATGCGACCCTCGGCGCCCTGACCAGGCATGCAACGAGTGGGACGGGTGTGCGGCCGCCCGGCACGGAAACCGACGCGACCGCCACGCACCCAACCCACGCAGCAAGCTGTAGCTTCCGAAACTCCTCCGCAGCCCGTGGCCGCGGACGAGTTTCGGAAGCGCATGCCCCGCCCGGGAGGGGCGGGGAAGCCCGGCACCAGGGGGCGCTGGGCGTGGAGGCAGCGACTGGGGCGGATCGCAGCGTGGATGCCAGAACAGCCCACCTGGGAGGTGGCCGCCAGAGCGGTCTCTCAGGCGGTCCGGAGCCGTTCGAGGAACTCGGGTACGCCGTCCACCTGCTGGTACGGCTTGAAAGCGGGGGCGAGTTCGCGGACCAGAGTGACGCAGCGGTCGGCGCCGATGCGGGTGGCGAGGTCGAGTGACTCGGTGCTGACGACGAGGGCTTGTTCGACCTCGCGTGCCTGGACGAGGCTTCGGGCCTCATAGGTGCGGAAGACCCCGCGCGTCTTGTCCCGGGCCCGTGGAAGCAGGGTCAGGCCCTCGTCAATGCGGGCGCGGGCGTCGTCAGTACGGCCGAGGTCGAGGAGACACTGGCCGGAGTCCACGGCCAGATCCGCTGTGCTCATCCATCGGCACCAGCCGGGGGCGGGGTCGGTCGCGTCGGTCAGCAGGGCGGTCTCGGCGGCGGCGAGGTCGCGGTGGCAGTCGGCAGCGACCCCCAGGGCGGCGTGGGCTCGGGCCCTGCGCAGGTGCAGCAGCGAGCGGGCGGTGGGGTGGGACGTGTGGATCAGGGCCTGGCTCAAGGGTTCCACGGCGGACCCGGGATGGCCGAGCCAGATCGACTGGTAGGCGAAGTCGGACAGGACCCCGGCCCCGAGATCCCGGTCGCGGGCAGTGTGCGCATTGGTGAGAGCGGCGTTCCACAGCTTGCCGGCCGCGTAGTGCTGACCCTGGTCGAAGCGGTACCAGCCACAGGTGCTGGAGAGGGAGGCCGCCAGGTGGTGAAGGCGGCGGCCGGTGGCCTCGCTGTACCGGGCGCCTTCGAGAAGGTCGGTCACAGTCGTGAGGTGGGCGTCCGTCAGCTTGATGGTGTGCTGGCGTTGCTCGGTCGGCAGGGCGGTCAGTTTGGTGCTGGTGTCCTCCAGCCAGTCCACCAGTTCGTCATCGACGCGGCGCCCGCCGAACGCGGTTGTGAGGCGGTCGGGTTCCAGCGCGGCCCACTGGGAGGCCAGCCCGGCCAGGGCGAGTGCGCTGTAGGTCAGGAAGGTTCGACGTTCGCGGTTCATCGCGGCTCTCTGTGCATCTCGAAGTGCTTTGACGGTGTACGCCGCCCCGAGCGGGGCCGGGTCGTCCCGGCCCGGGAGCCAGTGGGGCCAGGGGTACCGCTCCAGGTCGGAGATCGGCACGTTGAAGGCGTCCGCGATCAGGAGCTGGGATTCGATGTTCGGCGTTTTGCGGCCGTTCTCCCACTTGCTGACGGCCGCCTTGTCGGTGCCGGAGCGGAGACCCTCGGGCCGCATCGCGGCGGCGCGGTGCAGGCGCGCGACGAGGTCGTTCTGGGACCAGCCGCGTAAGAGGCGGGCGTAGGCGAGGGGATGCCTGATCGGGTCGTCCACGGGAGCAATCCCATCATCGACGGCGACGGCCAGGCTACCGCGCGTACAGGTGGGACAACCCCGGGACTACAGCTAACACCTAGGGCCTGAGCTGGAGTTGGCGCTGTACTCGTCATCCCCGACACGTTCCTCCGTGAAGTGGAAGGAGAACGCGCATGAAACGACGTGCTGCGATCATCGGCCTTGGCCACCAGGCCGCCGAGGATCACCTGCCCGGCCTGCTCGGCTCCAGCCGGGCCGAACTCGTCGCGGTGTGCGACAACAACCCGGACATCTTGCACCAGCGAGCGGACACCCTCGGAGTGCCCGGGTTCACACGGGCCGGTGACCTACTGGACGAGACCGCCCCGGACTTCGTGATCGTCGCCGTCCCGCACCATGCCGGGCGCGCGGTGACCGAGGAGTGCGCCGCCCGGGGCGTCCACGTCCTCAAGGAGAAGCCGTTCGCCACCTCTATCGAGGAGGCCCGTGAGCTGGCCGGGATCTGCCACAAGGGCCGCGTGGAACTGATGGTGACGCTCCAGCGCCGGTTCAATCCGATCTACAGCAGCGTGGCCGGGATGCTGGACCAGATCGGCACCCCGATTCTTGTTGGCGGGCACTACTCGTTCCACACGCCCAACCCCGGCGCTGGCTGGCGCGGGGACCTCAAGCAGGCCGGTGGCGGCTGCATCCTCGACATGGGCTACCACCTGATCGACCTGCTCCTGTGGTATTTCGGCCTGCCCAGCAGGGTCATCGCGGAGTTCTCCACCACGGCCCTGCCCGAAGGCGGCTACGACGCGGAGGACACCGCCGTCGTCCAGCTCGGCTACGACTCCGGCTTGTACGGATCGCTGGTCCTGTCGCGGTGGATGGCGCCGAAGACGGAGTTCATGCGGGTCGTGGGGACGGCCGGCTCGGTGGTGCTGACGAAGGGAGCGGTGCAGCGGCTCGCCCTGGACGGAACGGTGGTGGAGGAGCTGACCCGACCGCACGCCCCCAGCGTCGCCACCGCGCAGATCGACTACTTCTGCAGGGTCCTGGACGGAGCACGGCCCAACGTCTCCGGCCCCGACCAGCACCTCTCCCACGCCGCGTTCATCGCGTCCTGCTACCGGTCCAAGACTGCAGGCCACTACATCGACCCGAAGGAGATGCTGTGACCAGCCCGCTCGCCCTCCTCGGCGGCCGCCCGGCTGTTACCGACGCCGGCCCCCACTTCACGTGGCCCCCGATCGACGACATCACCCGCATGAGGGTTGTCTCCCAGCTGGATTCGGCCGTCTCCATCCCGAGCCGGTCCGGGATCGTCGCGGACCTGGAAGACGCCCTCCAGGACTACTTCGACGTGCGGCACGCGTTCACCACCAGCTCCGGCACCGCCGCCCTGCACGCCGCCTACTGGGCTGCCCGCATCCGGCCCGGCAACGAGGTGATCGTCCCCGCCTGGACCTTCCACGCCACCGCCTCCCCCCTGTTCCAGCTCGGCGCGGTCCCGGTCCTCTGCGAGACGCGCCCGGACGGCAACATCGACCCCGGCCTGGCGGCCGAGCTGATCACCCCTCGCACCCGCGCGATCATGGTCACGCACATGTGGGGCAAGCCCGCCGAGATGACCGACCTCACCACGCTGGCCAGGGACCGCGACCTGGACCTGCTGGAGGACGGCTCACACGCTCACGGGGCTAGCCACGGCGGCCAGAAGGCCGGCACGTTCGGCCTGGCCGGTGCCTTCTCCCTCAACGGTCCCAAGCCCCTGTCCGGGGGTGAGGGCGGCTTCGTCCTCACCGATGACGACGACACCTACTACCGCGTTCTCACGTTCGCGCACTACAACAAGCGGGCCAGGAACGAGATCCCGGAAGGCCATCCGCTCTCGCGGTACGCGGTCACCGGGGCCGGACTCAAGCTCCGCATCCACCCCCTGGCCGCCGCCCTCGCCCACGACCAGCTCTCCCGCCTGGACGCCTACCTCGCCGGCCGCGAGGAGATCGCCGCCTACCTGATCCGAGAGCTCGGGCAGATACCCGGGCTGGAGGTGAGCCCGATGCCCGAGGGGGTGAAACCATCCTGGTACGCGTTGACGGCCACCTACCGGCCCGACCAGCTCGGCGGCCTGCCCCTCGACCGCTTCCACGCAGCCCTCGTCGCGGAGGGCGCGACCGAGTTCGACCGGCCCGGCTCCACCCGCCCTCTGAACCAACTCCCGCTCTACCAGCACCCGTCCCATCTCTTCCCCGGCTACCCGAACACCCGCAGCCGATACCGGGAGGGTGACTTCCCCGTCGCTGAGAAGGCGCACGCGCACACGGTCAAGCTGCCCGTCTGGCACCGTGAACAGGATCTCAAACTGGCCGAGCAGTACGTCAGCGCGGCCAGGAAGGCCAGCGAACACCACAAGGAGCTCCTGTGACCGTGACCTCCGACCTCGCCCGAACCTTGGCAGAGGAGGCCGAAGCCGAAGGCATCACCACTTTCGTGGCCGCGGCCGTCGTCACCGACGCCGACCTCATCCTCCTGGTCCGCCGCAAGCCGGACGACTACATGGGCGGCCTGTGGGAGATCCCCTCCGGTCATGTGGACGCGGGAGAGAGCATCGTGGACGCGGCCCGCCGCGAGACGCTGGAGGAGACCGGTCTGACCGTCGACTCCGTGGACCGCTACCTCGGACACTTCGACTACGAGAACAGCCGCGGCACCATCACCCGCCAGTTCAACTTCGCCGTCACCGTCTCCGAGACCGGGCCGGTCATCCTGACCGAACACGACCTGCACCAGTGGGCCGCCCTCGCCGGCGACCTGCCGGGCGTCACCGACGGCGTGCGGGAGATTCTGGCCTGCGCGTAGGACCACCGATGGGTGTCGCCCGAACCCGGGCCAGGCCGGTGGGAAGTACAGCGATAGCGTCGGTATCGGCGACTTCTTCGGGGAACTCAGCGGCGCACCCATGTCGCCCACGGCTGGCCACAGAAGCCCGGCCAAGCCAACGAGGGCCGCTATCCCGGATATGGGGTAGCAGCCCTCGTGTCGTTTCTGGCATCTGTTCTACTCGCGAGAGCGGAAGGCGCTGAATCGGAACCACTTCCACATGTACCTCTGGAAGTCCGCGCTGGTATCCGTCGGTGTATCCCTGAGAGGTTGCCAGGGGAACGGTTCAAGGAGTCGCATGTTCACCGCGGGCGGGCCGTTCGAGGCCCTCACACGGTTTCAGGCATGCGGTTCAGTATCGCCAGCCCGGGCGGCGGATTCGGCGAGTACCCGCGCGAAGGCGGCGACCGCCTCCCTGTCCGTGCGCGCAACCACCTCGCGGAGCTGCTCCTCCCAGTCGGGACGGAACTCGTACGCGAGCAGATGACCCTCCCGGTGGGTGCCTAGGCGGCTGCCGAGCAGAGCGTCCAATGCGGGCGCTGGGAAGACGGCAGGAGTCCGGAAGATCTCACGCTCTGCAGCGCCGGGGCCGAACCGGCTCTGGCCAAGCAGCAGGGCCGGGTCCACGAGCCGCCCGGCCCCCTCGCACCAGACGGTCACGTGCCCCAGGACCTCTCCGTTTTCCGTGACCGTCGGCGGGCGCCACCACTCGGGCAGGTCGAGCGGTTCGCTGTCACGGCGGCTCACGCTCAATGCTGCGGGGACGAGTCGGCTCTCCAGCCCTAGTGAGCGCAGAGCTGCGGCGAACGTCAGGGACAGGAAGACAGGGGAGGGCGCCGCCTGCCCGCTTAGGTGGTAGGCGGTGGCTCCGATCAGGCTGTACAGCAGGCGCGCGTCCGGCGGAACGACCTGGGTGAGTGCCACGGCATCGCGCCAAGGATAATTGGGCATCGGGTGCGCACCGCTGCCGCCCGACGGTGGCAGCGGAACGATCGCAGGTGCGTGCCTGCCCACCGCTTCGGAAGGCCGGGCCTGGGCGCCCTGCCCGTTCAGTTCCAGGAAGCGACGTGTAGTGGTCGCGAGCGGTACGTGGCTCTGCCCGGCTGCCTCGAACAGCCCGAGACTCTCTCGCATGAGGGTGCGGCACAGCTCCACATCCCCGTCTGGATGTTCCACCAGATGTCGGGTCCAGGCCAGAACCGCGCGCCGCTGAACGACCGGAGCCAGCACGTCTGGCCCGGCTTCGGTGTGCGCTCTCAGCAGGGCCTCGGCCCGGTCGATCATCGACTCCGCGGCCTGCAGGATCCATGGCTCCGTGGTGAGCCCTTCATCGTGTCTGCCGAGGCTGCCGACCATCACGGCATGTGCCGTCTCGACCAGGTGGTCGGCGTGATGGCGCATGATGGTCACGGCCGTCCGCTCGGCGGGCTCGGGGATTCCGGCGGTGACGGCGAGGGCCTCCTCAAGCCGGCCTGTGGAAGCCTTGACTACGGAGTTCAGGAAGCGTAGCTCCGCGCTCGCTTTTGCCTCGGCCGGGGCCTCCGCCTTGGCTTGGTTGATGACCAAGGCCGCCGTGTCCCAGTCCTGGATCCACACGAGCATCTGTGCCTGCTCCAGCCGGGTCCGCAGGGCAGCCACAGGAGCCACGTCCTCGCGCCGCAGCACCTCTTCGAGCCGGTGGTGGGCACGGGCGATGTCAGCGAACCGGTCCAGCGCCACCGCTGCGCGCATGTCGGAGACATGGGCCATCAGCAGGTGCTCCACCCCCTCTGTGTCGAGCGTGGTCATGCCCTCCAGCAGGTTCCAGGCGGTCCGCGCTGCCTCAGCGGCCTCCTCGTACCGTGACAGATTCAGCAGGCACTGCGCCAAGGTGGTCGTCGTCGCTGCTCGCCGGTAGACAGGATTGCCCACTGCCGCCTCGTCGGCCTCCTCCAATATCTCCAGTGCCTCCCGCAACAGCCTCTCACTGCGCACCAGATCACCATGTACGTTCGAGATCGCCCCGGCGACATTGGACAGTAGCGCGACAGTGTTGCCGTCCGCCCGGCCGCTGCTGCGCACGTTGCGGGCCACACGGACCGCGTGCTCGATCAGAGCCGCCGCCTCGGCCCAAGTCTGCTGCTTCTGGCTCTCCACCAGGCGCGTCACCAGCTCGTACTCGAACCGGCCTTGCATCGTGTCAACTGCATCGCCGTCCAGCATCGCGCGGGTGATTTCCTGGACGATGCGGTGGATCGAGAGCATGCCGTCCCGGGGATCGACCAGGGAGAACCTCCGCAGCTCCGCCACGGCACCATAGGCGGCCGATCCGCTCGGGAGGTCGAGCGTTGCGAGATGCAGCGGAATGAAGTCTGGTGCGAGCAAGGCGCATCGGGCGAGCAGTTCGGCCGCGAGCTGCCGCGCCGAGGCCTCGGGCGCACGCATTGCCTGCTCGACGACCTTCCGCACGCTCAGGGTCACCGCTGCGGTCAGCGTCGCGCCCTGCTGGTAGTCCAGCGGCACGAAGCCAGGGTCATCGAGCAACCGGGTCCGGCAGTCGGCGAGTTCTTCCAGGTACGTGCTGACCGGACACAGGGTCGCCGCGATGTAACCGGTGGCCTGTGCGATGGCGAGCGGGATGCCCTCCACCGCGTTGACCAGCGCGTACACCTCGGCCCCGGACACCTCGGGCAGCCGCTCGCCGGCCCAGGAGCTGGCCTCGTCGGCCGCCATCCGTTCCACGACCAGCCCACCCTCGGCCGTCGCCCAAGCCGAGTCGCGGGTGGTGACCAGCAGGTGTGCGCCGTCGCAGGCGGGCAGCAGACCGTGCAGCTGGTTCCGGTCGGTCACGTTGTCGTAGACCAGCAGCAGCCGCGGGCCCAGGTGCGCGAGGCGGCGGCCGACCAGAGCGAGGACCTCCTCCTCGGTCGCCGCGTCCGTCTCTTGCTGTTCCTCGGCAACCATCCGCCGGTAGGAGGCGAGGACGTCCTCCCGGGTGTCGGAGGGGATCCACCAGACGAACTCGTATGCGTCCCGGTACCGGTGGGTGTAGAGCCGGGCAATGCTCGACTTGCCGATCCCGCCGAGCCCGGACACCACCACGCGAACCGTGCCTGCGCCGGGCTCCTTCAGGAACCGGTTGTGGATCGCCGCCAGCTCTCGGCTGCGGCCGCGCACACCCGCGGCCGAGGGGACGTCGCGGAACGTGGCACGCGCGGGCCCCGAGGCTTCACGTGCCACCGAGCCGGACGGGGTTTGGCGTGCGCGAAGGAGGCCGGGAAGCTCGTCCAGCCGGACCGTGCGCCGGGCGAGGCGGCGGTCCCCAGACCACTGGAACATCTTCACGAACAGAGCGTCTACGGTGCTGTCGACCTCGGCCGCCGCCAGGGCCATCGGCGACAGCCGCAGTAGCTCAAGCCGGGCCTGGTCGAGGACCTGTTCCCAAGGGCCGATCCGGGTCTCGATCTCCAGCCGCCGTAGCAGTGCGTGATCCTCGACGGTGAGTGAGATGGAGGCCGGTACCAGTCCCTCGCACTCCGCCAGCCACTGACCGGGATCCTGCACGGCCCGGGCCCGCGCCACGGCATCCCGCAAGGCATGCCCCGACGGGTGCACGGAGGCATCCGAGAGAAAACGCAGCACCGCTGAACCGCCCGGATCTGCCTCGCCCCAGCGGCGGGCTAGCCGCAGCAGCTCCACACCGGACCACGAGCCCGGCTCGACGCGGGTCTTCGCTTGGGCGAGCAGCAGCGGTTGGTCGTCCGCGTCGCGTACCTCGAAGTCGATGGCCTCGTCGGCGCCTTCCACCCGGAAGGTGGCGGCCTCCGGATACTGCTCTGAGGTGCGGATCAGTTGCAGGATGGCGCATGCCGTCTGGAACCCCATACCCCGTGCGGTGTCGACTCCGCCCATGTACTGCCCCCTCAGCCTTGAGTCGCCCACCAGCATGCCGGACATCACCGACAACCTTGCCCCGCAACCGCTAATTGCCTGTCAGGTAATCGACTTTGTCCCTGGCAAGACGGGGATCGCGTTCTGGGCGGCGCGCAATCGTTCTCCGGGGCCGGTTCCGATCCCACCTGACATCGACGGGTGGCTTCGAGTTCAACGCTTGACCATCTCGGCCGGTCGCTGAGTCCCGGAGGGTGCGATGGCATCGGGGCCCTCGGCTGTGACAATTCGGGATGCGTGGTCAGCCAGCACTTATCGATTCAGGGCGACGAGTGAGGGCCGCCACCCCGGATGGGGATGACGGCCCTCAATTTGTCTGATGTTGGATCAGTGAACTGGCCGGGCGGTGCACCCGTGGTGCACAAGGGGGTGAAAAACAGCCGTGACCTACGAGAACTCACGAGAAGAGTTTCCGCAGGTCACAGCTGGTTTTTCAGACTTACGCCCAGGTCGCCCGGCGCCGCCTCTTAGATGTCGAAGTACAGCTCAAACTCATGCGGGTGCGGCCGCAGCTGGATCGGGGCGATTTCGTTGGTGCGCTTGTAGTCGATCCAGGTTTCGATCAGGTCGGAGGTGAAGACGCCGCCCTGCTGGAGGTACTCGTTGTCGGCCTCGAGGGCGTCGAGGACGGCCGGGAGGGAGGTGGGGACCTGGGGGACGCCCGCGTGCTCTTCGGGGGCGAGCTCGTAGAGGTCCTTGTCGATCGGCTCGGCCGGCTCGATCTTGTTCTTGACGCCGTCCAGGCCCGCGAGGAGCAGGGCGGAGAAGGCGAGGTACGGGTTCGAGGACGGGTCCGGGGCGCGGAACTCGACGCGCTTGGCCTTCGGGTTCGAGCCGGTGATCGGGATGCGCATGGCCGCGGAGCGGTTGCGCTGGGAGTAGACCAGGTTGACCGGGGCCTCGAAGCCGGGGACCAGGCGGTGGTAGGAGTTCACCGTCGGGTTGGTGAAGGCCAGCAGCGACGGGGCGTGCTTGAGGATGCCGCCGATGTAGTAGCGGGCGGTGTCCGAGAGGCCCGCGTAGCCCTGCTCGTCGTAGAAGAGGGGCGCGCCGCCCTGCCACAGGGACTGGTGGACGTGCATGCCGGAGCCGTTGTCGCCGAAGATCGGCTTGGGCATGAAGGTCGCGGTCTTGCCGTTGCGCCAGGCGACGTTCTTGACGATGTACTTGAACAGCATCAGGTCGTCGGCGGCGGCGAGCAGCGTGTTGAACTTGTAGTTGATCTCCGCCTGGCCGGCGGTGCCGACCTCGTGGTGCTGGCGCTCGACCTGCAGGCCGGCCGCGTCCAGCTCCAGGGAGATCTCGGCGCGCAGGTCGGCGAAGTGGTCGACCGGCGGGGCCGGGAAGTAGCCGCCCTTGTAGCGAACCTTGTAGCCGCGGTTGTCCTCGACCGCACCGGTGTTCCAGGCGCCGGCCTCGGAGTCGATGTGGTAGAAGCCCTCGTTCGACGTGGTGTTGAAGCGCACCGAGTCGAAGACGTAGAACTCGGCCTCGGGGCCGAAGTACGCGGTGTCCGCGATGCCGGTGGAGGCGAGGTAGGCCTCGGCCTTCTTGGCGATGTTGCGCGGGTCACGGCTGTACTGCTCGCCCGTGATCGGGTCGTGGATGAAGAAGTTGATGTTGACGGTCTTGTCGCGGCGGAACGGGTCCACGCGGGCCGTCGACAGGTCGGCGCGCAGCGCCATGTCGGACTCGTGGATGGCCTGGAAGCCGCGGATCGAGGAGCCGTCGAAGGCGAGTTCCTCGGCCGGGTCGAACGCCTTCGCCGGGATCGTGAAGTGCTGCATCACACCGGGCAGGTCGCAGAAACGGACATCGATGAACTTGACGTCCTCGTCCGCGATGAACTTCTTGGCCTCGTCGGCGTTCTGGAACATCCAACTCCTCCTAGCCCGGTCACCGGTCGGCGGACGCGGGATTGCTACTCGGAACGCGACCATGTGCGGTGGCGCGCTCGCCCGACCATAGGCAGGCGGGATTTCCCAAGCATGACCCATTTGTTTCGCCGAGGTTAACCGCCGCGCGGGCGCCCTTACCCCCCAGTGTGCGACAAACCGCATCATTTCGGACCGGGTGCTGTCGTCCGCTATCCGCTGCCCGTGCGGGCCCCGGAACCGCCCCGTTCCCGCCCTGCGCGAATCGAACGTATGCGGTCGCAGTACCGTGGACGGGTGGACAACAGGCAAGCAATCGGATCGTGGATCTCCGGGCCCCGCGCGGCAGCCGAGGGCATGGGTGTCGAGTTCGGATACCGCGGGCAGCGGCTCGGGCTGCCGGAGGAGGGGCCGGGCTCGCTCGCACGCCCCGGCCGCCGCTTCGCCGCGCTCTTCATCGACTGGGCGCTGTGCATGCTCATCGGGTACGGACTGCTCAGCGGCGGCCGGCCGGAGTCGGCGGGCAACTGGGCCCTGGTGGTCTTCGCGGTGCTCAGCGTGCTGACGGTCGGCACGGTCGGCTTCACGCCGGGCAAGCGGCTGCTGGGCCTGCGGGTGATCGCCGAGAGCGGCGGCCGGCTCTCGCTGCCGCGGGTTGTGCTGCGTACGGTCCTGCTCGTCGTGGTCATCCCGGCGGTGGTCTGGGACCGGGACGGGCGGGGGCTCCACGATCGCCTGACGCGCGCCGTACAGGTCCGGATCTAGACGGCCGGGACACATGAGAACTGAGTGAGAACTGAAACGGGTGGGGCCCGGGACCGCAGCGGTCCCGGGCCCCACCCGTCTCACATGACTAGCCGTCTCACATGACTAGCCCGTCTCACATGACTAGCGCATCTTCCCGCCGCCCCTGGGCATCCGCATGCCCTTCGGCATCGGGCCCTTCGGGATCGGCATGTTGCTCATCAGGTCGCCCAGCGCGCGCAGCCGGTCGTTGACGGCCGTGACCTGGGCGCCGGGCAGGACGCGCGGCAGCTTCAGCAGGGTCGTCCGCAGCTTCTTCAGCGGCACCTCGCCCTCGCCGTCGCCCACCACGATGTCGTGGACCGGGGCGTCCGCGACGGTGCGCGCCATCCGCTTCTTCTCGGCGGCCAGCAGACCGCGCAGACGGTTCGGGTTGCCCTCGCCGACCAGCACGATGCCGGCCTTGCCGACGGCGCGGTGCACCACGTCCTGGCTGCGGTTCATCGCCACCGCAGGGGTGACCGTCCAGCCGCGCCCGACGTTCTCCAGCACGGCGGCCGCCGCACCGGGCTGGCCCTCCATCTGCCCGAAGGCAGCTCGCTCGGCGCGCCGTCCGAAGACGATCGCCATCGCGAGGAAGGCCAGTACGAAGCCCAGGATCCCCGCGTAGATGGGGTGGCCGATCAAGAAGCCGATGGCAAGGAGAACGCCGAATACGACGATGCCCACGCCAGCGACGACAAGACCGACCTTGGAGTCGACCCGACGGGTCATCTTGTAGGTCAGGGCGATCTGCTTCAGCCGCCCGGGGTTCTCAGCGCCGGCAGCGCCGTCTGAGTTTGCCTTCCTCGCCATACAGCGAAGTTTACGTGGCCTGCGGACGACGGGTCGCCGCGGCCTCCAGTACGTACTCGGCCTCGTACCGGTCCTTGGCGCGGCGGCGGTCCTCCAGGACCGACGTCCAGGCGTTGCGGCGGGCGGTGCGCTGTCCGCCGCGCATCAGGACGGCCTCGACGGCACGCAGTGCACCGGTGACGGAAGGGATGGGGAGGGCTGGGGTGGCGCGGAGCGGCGCGGCCTGCATGGTGGGTGACTCCCTCTGGCTGTTCGGACGAGCAGGAGTGAGGTGCGGTGAACGGTGCGTGCATCCATCGTCACGGAAAGGTGTTACCAACGGATGACCTGCCGGTCAAACACCTATGAAACGTTGACGCGGCCCGCCACGCTCCCCGTCGCGGGGGAGTGCGGGCCGCGTCCTCCAGCATGTGCCAGGTTTCACAAGACGGCGCGCCGGGAGGCTCAAACCGCCTGACTGGACGCCTCGACCTCGCGCCGCTCGATGGCCTGCTGGTAGAGGCGTCCCGCGCGGTAGGAGGAGCGGACCAGCGGGCCGGACATCACGCCGGAGAAGCCGATCTCCTCGGCCTCCTCCTTCAGCTCCACGAACTCGGCCGGCTTCACCCAGCGCTCGACGGGGTGGTGGCGCGGAGTGGGGCGCAGGTACTGGGTGATGGTGATGAGCTCGGTGCCCGCCTCGTGCAGCTGGCGCAGCGCCTCGCTCACCTCTTCACGGGTCTCGCCCATGCCCAGGATGAGGTTGGACTTGGTGACCAGGCCGGCCTCGCGGGCCTTCGTGATGACCTCGAGGGAGCGCTCGTACCGGAAGCCGGGACGGATCCGCTTGAAGATCCGCGGCACCGTCTCGACGTTGTGCCCGAGTACCTCGGGGCGGGACGAGAAGACCTCGGCCAGCTGGTCCGGGTCGGCGTTGAAGTCGGGGATGAGCAGCTCGACCTTGGTGTAGCCCTCGGCGCGCTGCGCCGTCATCGCGTGGATCTGGCGCACCGTCTCGGCGTACAGCCAGGCGCCGCCGTCCTCCAGGTCGTCGCGGGCGACGCCGGTGATGGTGGCGTAGTTCAGGTCCATCGTGACGACGGACTCGCCGACCCGGCGCGGTTCGTCGCGGTCGAGGGCCTGCGGCTTGCCGGTGTCGATCTGGCAGAAGTCGCAGCGCCGGGTGCACTGGTCGCCGCCGATGAGGAACGTGGCCTCGCGGTCCTCCCAGCACTCATAGATGTTCGGACATCCCGCTTCCTGGCAGACCGTGTGCAGGCCCTCGCTCTTCACGAGCTTCTGCAGGGCGTTGTACTCGGGGCCCATTTTCGCCCGCGTCTTGATCCACTCGGGCTTGCGCTCGATGGGGGTCTGGCTGTTCCGGACCTCCAGGCGCAACATCTTGCGTCCGTCGGGTGCGACTGCGGCCACGTCCGGCTCCCTACGACTTCGTTTCCTTGGCGTACACCAGGGTACGCCCGTCAATTCGCACGTCTTTACGTGCGGGGCAACCCCGTATGACGGGGCCGCATTCCCGGTGGTGGCCGGGTTCCCTGCCGGCGGCGGTCAGACCACGCGCGGCAGCAGCTCCGCCCCCTCCAGGACGTCCCGCAGATGCTTCTCGACGACGGGCAGCACCTCGGCGATGGTGATCTCGCGGCCCAGCTCGCCGGCGAGCGAGGCGACGCCCGCGTCCCGGATGCCGCACGGCACGATCTTGTCGAACGAGGTGTTGTCCGGGTTCACGTTCAGCGCGAAGCCGTGCATCGTGACGCCCTTGGCGACGCGGATGCCGATCGCGGCGAGCTTGCGGTCCTCGCGGCGCTGGCCGGCGTTGGACGGCGCGTACTCGGGGCCGTTCAGCCGCGGGTCGAACAGCTCGTCCGCCGTCCGCGGGTCGAAGTCGAGCTGCAGCCCGCCGAGCGCCGCCCGCTCCTCGACCGGGTCGCCGAGCACCCACACCCCGCTGCGGCCCTCGACCCGGCTGGCCTCGACGCCGAATTCGGCGCAGGTGCGGATCAGTGCGTCTTCGAGGCGGCGGACGTGGGCGACCACGTCGACCGGGCGCGGCAGCTTCTGGATGGGGTAGCCCACCAGCTGGCCGGGGCCGTGCCAGGTGATCTTCCCGCCGCGGTCCACGTCGATGACCGGGGTCCCGTCCAGCGGGCGCTCGTCGTCGGTGGTGCGCCGGCCCGCGGTGTACACGGGCGGGTGCTCCAGCAGCAGACAGGTGTCGGGCACCTCGTCGGCGAACCGGGCGGCGTGTACCCGGCGCTGCTCCTGCCAGGCCGACTCGTAGTCCACGGCGTCCGCTCCGAAGCCCAGATGCACAAAGCGCAGCCCCTCGGGTGCGGGGGTCTCCCCCCGAGAGATCGCAGTCACGGCAGCTCCTCTTCGAACCTCTGTTGCGCTTTTTCCGCAACGTTGATGCCTTCGCGCCCATGCCACTGTACGGCGGCCGGATCCGGTCCCTTCAGGCGGCCGGTGTACCGGCCACCCGTCGGAGCCCCGTCCCTGCTCACACGATCGGATGAACGCGTGGCGCAGGCCGCGAGAAAGGCCTCGAAGGCCGTTACATTCACGCCGTTCCACAAGGGCGATGAGCATGCCGGACAGGGTCAGCCGAACCCGGCTGCCCGGCCCGGAAGGCAGGAGACCGGTAAAGCTGATGACGGAACGACCCCCGCACCACACTCCCAACCGCCAGCTCGCCGCGCTCATCGCCGAGGCGGGATTCTCCAATGCCGGACTGGCCAGACGGGTTGATCAGCTCGGCATCGAGCACGGCCTCGACCTCCGGTACGACAAGACCTCGGTGACCCGGTGGCTGCGCGGCCAGCAGCCGCGGGGCACCACCCCCGCGCTGATCGCCGAGGTGTTCACCCGCCGGCTGGGGCGCCGGCTGTCGGCCCAGGACCTCGGCCTGGACGCCTGTGCGCCGGTGTACGCCGGGCTGGAATTCGCCTCCACCCCCAGTGAGGCGGTGGACATCGTCAGCGGTCTGTGGCGCAAGGACTCCGGCAGCCATGCCGAGCTCCGCAAGATCGCCTTCACCCCGGCCGGGCTGGTCGTGCCCAGCCGGGACTGGCTGATCGGCCGCCCCGACGACCGGGTCGCCCGCGGCGGCGAGCCCGCCGACGAGGGCTCCGGCCGGGTGCCGGTCCAGGGCACCCGGGCCTCGGTGCCGCGGCAGCGCCGTACCGACCGCGTCGACCGCACCGAGGGCTCCCGGGTCACCTCCGGCGACATCGCGGCGCTGCGCTCGGTCGGCGAGCTGTTCCGGGCGCTCGACCACGCCTACGGCGGCGGCCACGCCCGGCAGGCCCTGGTGCGCTATCTGGAGCACGAGTGCGAGCCGATGCTGCGCGGTGCCTACGGCGAGGCCACCGGCCGCCGGCTGTTCGCGGCCGCCGCCGATCTGACCCGGCTGGCGGGCTGGACCTCGTACGACATCGCCGCGCACGGCCTGGCGCAGCGGTACTTCGTCCAGGCCCTCCGGCTGGCCCAGGCCGCCGGCGACCGGGCGTACGGCTCCTACGTCCTGGTGACGATGAGCCGGCAGGCCGTCTATCTGGGGCACGGCAGGGAAGCCGTCCAGCTGGCGCGCGTCGCGCAGCAGGGCATCGGCTCCAGCGCGCCGCCCGCGGTCCAGGCGCTGCTGCACTCCGCGGAGGCGCGCGGCCACGGCGTGATGGGCGAGGTCCGGGCCTGCACGGCAGCGCTGGCCCGCGCGGAGCGGGCGCTGGAGACCGCCCGCCCCGGTGACGACACCCCGTACTGGGCCCGCTTCTTCGACGAGGCGCAGCTCGCCGACGAGCTGGCGCACTGCCATCGCGATCTCCAGCAGTACCGCGCGGCCTCCCAGCACGCCGAGCGCTCCCTGCAGCTGCGCGCCGCGGGCTTCGCCCGCAGCCGGCTGTTCTGCCGGGTGGTGCTGGCGACCGCGCGGCTCGGCCTGGGCGAGCTGGAGCAGGCCTGCACGCTGGGCGCGGAGGCGGCGCTGCAGGCCTCCGAGATGCGGTCCGTACGGGCCCATGAGTACGTCAGGGAGTTCGAGCGCCGCCTGGAGCCGTACCGGGACGCGGCGGCGGTTAGGGGGTACCGGGAACGGGTGGCGGCGCTGGGGTGAGCCGGCGGCGCGCGGCGGCCCGGCCGGCCCGGTCAGGCCGCGGCGCGCACGGTGTCCGGCTCCGTGCCGAGCGCCGGCAGACCGAAGTCCTGGAGGACGGCGCGGGCGGCCCGGCGGCCCGAGTTCAGCGCGCCCTGCAGCGTGCCGGTGTCGCGGTGATCGCCGCACACGTAGAGACCCGACAGCACCCGCACGGTGCGCTCCGGGTCGTACGGGGCCGGCATCGCGGGGACCGCGTACGGGTCGTGATGGGCGGTCAGCAGCTGCCAGTCGTCGGTCCGTCCCCCGTGGATCCGCTCCAGCTGGGGCCGGACCGTCTTGTCCAGGACGGACAGCGGCAGCGCGGACGCGGCGCCGAGCACGGTCGTGGTGATCAGGGACCGGCCGGGCGGCGTCCGGGACGGGTCGATCGCGCCGGCGAGGTAGGTGTAGCCGACCGGGCCGTCCGTCGGCAGGATCAGCGCTGCGTCCCGGGCCGCCGCGGCGCGGCCCGCGGGGGCCGCGCCGCCGGTGTGGTGCAGGACGGCCACCGGGTGGAAGGCGGGCACCCGCAGCCCCGGCAGCAGCTCGGCGGCGTCGCGTGCGCCGGTCGCCACCAGCACCGCCCGGCAGGGGATCCGGCCGTGCTCGGCGGTGCTCACGCCCGTGGTGGAGACCGAGGTGACCCGCACCGACGTACGGACCGTGCCGGGGGGCAGCCCGGCGGCGAGCAGTTCGGGCACGGCGCAGGCGCCGCCGGCCGGCAGGCACAGCCGGCCCTCCGCGTAGGCGCGCAGCGCGGCCGCGGCGCCACGGCTGGAGCCGCGCAGCTGCGGATCGCACAGCAGCGCGGCCAGCAGGGGCCGCAGGAAGGCGTCATGGGCGCGGGGCGGGAAGGCCGGGCGGCTCGCGAGGGAGTCGCGGATGGGGCGGTCGGGGGGCGGGGTGAGGGTGGGGGAGGTGCGGTCGGTGCGGTGGTCGGTGTGCGGTGACGGCCAGCGGTCGGCGCGCGAGAGGGCGCGCGCTGCGGAAAGTGCGCCCCTTGTGCTCCGGGGAGCGCCGATGCGGTGCGCCCGCTGGCCGTTGTGGACGCTCAGGCCGGGCGCGAACAGACGCAGCGTCAGATCGCCGAGGCCCGGGGTGCGGCGCAGCTCGCTGACGGAGAGGGTCAGCGGCCGGCCGCAGCGGTCCAGCCGGTAGCCGTCGAGGCGGTCGGTGACCGACCGGCCGCCGATCTGCTCCGCGGCCTCCAGGACGGTGACCGACACCCCCGCGCCGGTCAGATGGCGGGCGGCGGCGAGACCGGCCGGTCCCGCTCCCACGATGACGACGTCCACTGTCGATGCGATGCGCGGCACATGCCCCTCCCTGAGGTCGCTCCCTGCTGCGGCGCACGGGTGTCATGCCCGGTGCCGCCGCACGGGATGCCGAGTGGTGTGTGCGAGGACGGTAGGGAGGCGCCGGCCCGTACGGCAGGGGGGCGTGCGGGGCGCGTAGAAGCGCCCTTGGCCCATGCGCGCCGGGGCCGGGCGTCTACGCCGCCCTGGACGGCGCGCGACGAGGGGCCTGGGCGGCCCGGACCGCGTCCAGGATGTGCGGATGCGCGAAGGTGAACCCGGAGTCCAGCAGCCGTCGCGGCACCACCCGCTGGCTGCCCAGCACGTCCTCGGCGAAGTCCCCGAGGACGATCCGCAGCACCGGCGCGGGGACGGTGAACAGCGTGGGCCGGTTCAGCACCCGGCCCATCACGGCGGTGACCTCGCGGTTGGTGACCGGTTCCGGGGCGGTGAGGTTGACCGGGCCGGTCAGTTCCTCGGTGTCGAGGAGATGGCGCAGCGCCGCGATCTGGTCGTGCAGGGAGATGAAGCTCCAGTACTGGCGGCCGTCGCCGAGCCGCCCGCCCAGGCCGAGCCGGAAGACCGGGAAGAGGCGGCCCCAGGCGCCGCCCGATCGCGCCACGACCAGGCCGGTGCGCGCGAAGACGGTGCGGATGCCCGCGTCCTGGGCCGGCTTCGCGGCGTTCTCCCAGGCCACACAGACCTCCGGCAGGAAACCGGAGCCGGCCGCAGCGCTCTCGTCGGTACGCCGGTCGCCGGTGTCGCCGTAGTAGCCGATCGCGCTGCCGCACACGAAGACCCGCGGCGGGGTGTTCATCGAGGCGAGCGCCGAGGCGAGGGTGCGGGTGCCCAGCACCCGGCTGTCGCGGATCTCCTGCTTGTACGCCGCCGTCCAGCGGTGGTCGCCGACCCCGGCGCCGGCGAGGTGGACGACCGCCTCGCAGCCGGCCAGCCCGGCGGTGTCGACCTGCCCGCCCTTGGGGTCCCAGCGCACCTCGTCGGCGGCCGCGGGCGCGCGCCGTACGAGCCGGACGACCTCGTGGCCGTCCGCACGCAGGGAACGCACGAGCGCCGTGCCGATGAGTCCGGTCGAGCCGGTGATCGCGATCCGCATGGCCCCATACTGCCCGCCGCGGCGGGGGGTGTCTTCCTGACCCGTCGGACAGGCCCTACCCCTTGAAGCGGTCCCACAGGGTGGGGAAGCGCTCCGCCAGGGTCTCGTCGTCGTCGAAGTCGAGGTAGGCGCCGAGCGGTTCGCGGGGCGGCGGGGGGAGCTCCAGGTCCGGCATCACGCCGCCGGTCATCTGCTCGTACGCCTCGTCGGCCGCGTAACCCAGCTCCTCGGCGTCGCCGTCCACCGCCTCGTCGAAGTCGTCGAGGAGTTCGGCGAGCTGGTCCGGGTCGTGCACGGCGCCCTCGAAGACCTCCCGGCCCTGGCCGATCAGCCAGCAGCGGAAGAAGTCGAAGGCGTCGTCGCTGGCGCCGCCGAGCAGCACCGAGGCCGCGGCCCACAGGTCCCAGGTGTACGCCCGGTTGTAGCGGGATTCGAAGTGGCGGGCGAAGTCCACGACGGTCTCCGGGTCGAGCCCGAGCAGCCGCTCGACCAGCGCGTCGGCCTGCTCCTCCGGATCGCCCTCGGCGGCTTCGCGGGAGGCGTCGACCAGCTCCCAGAACTCCGTCTCTTCCATCACCGCTCCAGCATCTGCCCTGTGGCCGTGCCGCGCATGCGGACTACCCCAGATGCGACGGTGTCGTTATCCGGAACGGTGAGCGGGCGCCCGGTGCGGTGACGGACCGCCCGGACCGGCGTGCGCGCGCCCGGCTGTGCCCCGTACCGGTGATCCGTCGTGTGACCGTCCCAAGATTCACTCGTTGGAAGGCCTGCAACGACCGAACAACGGCATAGACGGCATATCCGCCAATTCGTGAAGGGCTGTTTCAGGCCATGCCCATGGACGAACGCACCCGGGCCGATGTCGAACGGGCCGAGGCGGCCATCGTCGAGCACTACCCACGGCTCGTCCGCCTCGCCTACCTCGTACTGCCCCCGTCGATGGGCCGCCACCGCCGGGTCCTGACCGCCCACGGCCTGGTCCAGCGGGCCCTGCCCAAGGCCGGCCGCCGCCGGCCGGCCCGCGGGCTGCCCGCCCAGCGCGGCCCGGCGCCGGAGTCCGGCTACGACGTCGTACGGCTGCGGACCCTGCGGCTGGCCCTCGGCTACGAGGGACGGCCGGGCCGGGGGCCGTGGATCCTGCCCGCCGTCTGGGGGCTGCGGCTCTTCCCCCGGGCCGGCGGCGCCGACGAACTCGCCCTGGACCAGGCGCTGTCCGCCGTCCCGGCGGCGGTGCGGGCCGCCATCGGGCTGTGGCATCTGGAGGGCCTGGACGAGGACGCGGCGCGCGCCGTACTGGAGCGGGCCGGGGCCGAGGACCCGGACGCGGCGCAGCGGGCCGCCGCGCTGCTGGACCAGGAGACCGGGGCCGGGGCCGCCGCGCTGCTGAACTCGGGCGAGTTCGACCCGTGCACGGTGCAGACCCGGCCGACGGATCTGCTGCGCCGCCGCCAGCGGTTGCGGGCGTCGCTCGCGCTGGCGGCCGTACTGGCGATCGGCGCGGGGGCGGCGGCGCTGCCGGGCGGCGACGACCGGTCCGAGCGCGCCCGGACCGCCGCCGAGCAGGCGCTGGACCCGGCCCGGCTGCTGCGCACCGCCCCCGAGCAGTGGGCCGACACCTCCCGGGTGGACTTCACCGCCTGGCCCGCCCGCGGCCGGGAGACCGGCGACGGGGAGCTGCTGGCCCGGGCGCTGCGCGTCTGGGCGGCGCCGCCCGACGACGCCCGGATCACGGCGACCGCCGGCACCTCCACCCGCCCGCCCGGCCATCCGCCGCAGCTGCTGTACGCGGGCCTGATCGACAACGTCATGGTGGTGGTCCTGCACGACGGCGAGCGCCTGGTCCGCTACGCCGAGCCCGAAGACGCCGGCCCCACCCTGCACTTCGCGCGGGTCGACGACGCGGACCTGACGACCGGCGCCGCGCTGGTCATCGGCCGCGGCAACGGCTGGATGCGCTATCTGCTCGCGCCCTGGATCTCCGATGTCGCCACCCGCGATCTGCTGGCGCCGGGCGCCCCGCCGCGCGGGCTGCACATCGCCCCCGACGGCGTCACCGACCGGATCGCCACACCGCCCGCGGCCGGCGCCGGTTGCGGGCGCTGGCCGGTGGCGCAATTCCGCCCCTCGCCGCGGCTCGGGCTGGCCGCGCCGCCCTTCCTGCTGGCCGATCTGAACGATCTCGTGCCCGTCCATCTGACGTATGCGCCGCCGCCGTCCGCGGGCCAGCGGACCCCGTTCGGCGGACCGCGCGAGGCGACCGACCCCCGGGCGCTGCAGAACTGGGCCCGTACGGCCTGCCGGCTGGGCCCCCTGCGGGGCGCCGGCGTGCGCTCCGTCAGCAACTGGGCGTTCGCCGAACAGCCGCTGCCCGAGGGCGGCGGCACGGCGACCTGGGTCTGTACCCGCGCCGACACCTGGCGCGGCCCCGGCACCGTGGCCGTCCACTTCCTGCCGCCGGCGATCCGCCCCGCCGACCCCGGGCGGATCGCCGGACGCGCCGTCAACACGGCCGCCTGCAGCCGTTTCGGGCCGCATGTCGTCGCGGACGTCCACTGGCAGGCGGTGTCGGGGAAGTGGTACCTGCTCGCGGCCGGCAGCGGGGAGGTCATCGGCCTCGACGCCACGGGCGGGGTACGGGCCACCGGCCGGGCCGGCACCCTCGCCACACCGGCCGGGCCGGACGCCCGGGCCGAGGTCGTCGGGCGGCTGCGGGACGGGCGGAGCGTGCGGGCGCTGCGGCCGTAGGGGCGCGCCGAAGGCCCTTCCCGGACGGGCTCCGCGTTCCCGCGGCCGGGATCCCGGCGCCACTGAATCACGACAGTAGATGTCGGGATTCGCTGTCAGGGTCGCGGTGTACGGAGGCGACAGGGCCGCCGGCATCTGACATCTGACAGCGAGGAGCACGAACGTGACGGGCCATGAGGAACGAGCGGGGCGTACGGACCGGGCCGTGGCGGCGGATCTGACCGGCCGGGTGGCGCTGGTGGCCGGGGCGACCCGGGGCGCGGGCCGGGCGATGGCGGTGGAGCTGGGCCGGGCCGGGGCGCTGGTCTATGTGACCGGGCGGACGACCCGGGAGCGGGTCAGCGAGGTCGGCCGTCCCACGGAGACGATCGAGGAGACCGCCGAGCTGGTGACCGCGGCGGGCGGCACCGGGATCGCCGTGCCGACCGACCATCTGGAGCCGGCCCGGGTCAAGGCGCTCATCGAACGTATCGACCGGGAGCAGGGCCGGCTGGATGTGCTGGTCAACAGCCTGTGGGGTGGCGACCGGCTGATCGAGTTCAACACCACGCTGTGGGACCTGGACCTGGACAAGGGCCTGCGGATGTTCCGCCTCGGCATCGACAGCCACATCATCACCGGCCACTACGCGCTGCCGCTGCTGATCAAACGGCCCGGCGGGCTGGTCGTCGAGATCACCGACGGCACCGCCGCCTTCAACCGCACCTACCGCGACAACCTCTGCTTCGACCTCACCAAGAACGTGCCGCACCGCATCGCCTTCGGCCTCGCCGCCGAGCTGAAGGAGCACGGCGGCACCGCGGTCTCGCTCACCCCCGGCTTCCTGCGGTCCGAGGAGATGCTGGACCACTTCGGGGTGACGGAGGAGACCTGGCGCGACGCGGTCGCCAAGGAACCGCACTTCGCCGTCGCCGAGTCACCGGCACTGATCGGCCGCGCCGTACGGGCGCTCGCCGGCGACCCGGACAAGCAGCGCTGGAGCGGCCAGTCGCTCTCCAGCGGCCAGCTGGCGAAGGAGTACGACTTCACCGACACGGACGGCTCCCGGCCGGACGCCTTCGGCTACTTCGAGGACGTGGTCTTCGGAGGGAAGGAGGGCACCGCGGCGGACTACCGGTAGGCCTGCCCGCCGGGCTCCGTATACAGGGCGGCCGTCCGGCGGGCGGCCGCCGCGAAGCGCTCACGCAGCCCGGCGGGCGCGAGTATCTCGCCCTCCGGGCCGAGCGCCAGCAGCTGGGCGTGGGCGACCTCGGCGGACTCCACGGGCAGGGTGACGGTCAGCCGCCCCTGTGCGTCGGGGCCGCCCGCGGCCCGCGCCTCCTCGATCGCCTCGCGGGCCGCCGCGGGCTCGGTGACGTACGGCAGCTGGCGCACACCGCGCGCGGAGAGCCGCAGCACCACCTCCTCGCGCAGCAGCGAGCGCGCGAACTGCGCGGCCCGCTCTGCCCAGAAGGCGGGGAGGTCGAAGGACGCGTCGCGGCTGAAGCGGTCCTCGCCGCTCCCGGGGCGCTCGCCCTCCCCGGCGGCCGCCACGGCCGTGAACCGCTCCACCCGGTACACCCTGAAGTCCCCCTGCGCACGCGCCGCCAGATACCAGACCCCCGCCTTGAGCACGAGGCCGTACGGCTCCAGCTCCCGCTCCACCTCGGTGTCCCTGCGGAGGTAGCGGGCGGTGATCCGGCGGTCGTCCCAGACCGCGTCGGCGATCACGGGCAGCAGGGCGGGAGTCTCGGGCTCCTGATACCAGGCCGGTGCGTCGAGATGGAAGCGCTGGGCGGCGCCCGACGCGGCGTCCCGCAGCTCGGGCAGCAGCGCGGCGGAGACCTTCAGACGGGCGGCGGACGCGGCGTCCGCGAGGCCCATCTCCCGCAGGGCGGACGGCACTCCGGACAGGAACAGGGCCTCCGCCTCGCTGCGGCCCAGGCCGGTGAGACGCGTGCGGTAGCCGCCTATGAGGCGGTAGCCGCCGGCCCGGCCGCGGTCCGCGTAGACGGGCACCCCGGCCTCGGAGAGGGAGAGGACGTCGCGCACGACCGTACGCTCGGAGACCTCCAGCTCCCGCGCCAGCTCGGCGCCCGTCATCGACGGCCGCGCCTGGAGCAGCAACACCATCTTGATCAGCCGTGCAGCACGCATGACCCCATGATGCCGGGGGCCACTGACAACGCCGGTGGCTCCGGCCGCCCCGTATAGGGCGTACCGCGCCTGCCCGCTATACAGGCGCGCGCCGCGCCCACGCACATGAACCCGCCCACCCCCCGAAGGGGGGTGGGCGGAGGGGAAAAAACAAGACGGAGAGGAGAAAGGCCCGGCCGTGGTCAGGGCATGACCGGCCGGGCCAGTGGGTTCCCGTGCGGAGGCTCCGGGCGCGGGAAGGGTCGCCTCCGCACGGGAGATCGGGGGGGGCTCCCGGCTCAGAGCCCGTAGCGCTCCCGGGCCTCCTTGACCGCGGAGGCCGGCACCTCGCCGCGGCGGGCGAGCTGGGCCAGCGCCGCGACCACGATCGACTCGGCGTCGACGCCGAAGTGGCGGCGGGCCGCGTCACGGGTGTCGGACAGACCGAAGCCGTCCGCGCCGAGCGAGGTGTAGTCCTGCTCGACCCACTGCGCGATCTGGTCCGGGACCTGGCGCATGTAGTCGCTGACGGCCAGGACCGGGCCCTCGGCGCCGCTGAGCGCCTCGCGGACGTACGGTGTGCGGTCCTCGCCGCGCAGCGTGGCCGCGTCGGCCTCCATCGCGTCGCGCCGCAGCTCCGTCCAGGAGGTCGCGGACCACACGTCGGCGGCCACGCCCCAGTCCTCGGCGAGCGTCTGCTGGGCCCTGAGCGCCCAGTGGATCGCCGTGCCGGAGGCCAGCAGCTGGATCGCCGGGGCGTCGGCGGGCGCCGCGACACCCGCCGTGGCCGCGGTGTTGAAGCGGTACAGGCCGCGGACGATGCCCTCGTCGACGCCCGCCGGCTTGGCCGGCTGGGGCATCGGCTCGTTGTAGACCGTGAGGTAGTAGAAGACGTTCGGGTCCTCGCCGGGGGCGGTCTCGCCGTACATCCGGCGCAGACCGTCCTTGACGATCGCCGCGACCTCGTACGCGAACGCCGGGTCGTACGTCAGCGCCGCCGGGTTCGTCGCCGCGATCACCGGCGAGTGGCCGTCCGCGTGCTGCAGGCCCTCACCGGTCAGCGTCGTACGGCCGGCCGTGGCGCCGACGAGGAAGCCCTTGCCGAGCTGGTCGCCGAGCTGCCACATCTGGTCGGCGGTGCGCTGCCAGCCGAACATCGAGTAGAAGATGTAGAAGGGGATCATCGTCTCGCCGTGCGTGGAGTACGCGGTGGCGGCGGCGATGAAGTCCGCCATCGAACCGGCCTCGGTGATGCCCTCGTTGAGGATCTGGCCGTCCTTGGCTTCCTTGTAGTACATCAGCTGGTCGCGGTCGACCGGCTCGTACGTCTGGCCCTTGGGGGAGTAGATGCCCAGGGACGGGAAGAGCGACTCCATGCCGAAGGTGCGCGCCTCGTCGGGGACGATCGGCACCCAGCGCTTGCCGGTCTCCTTGTCGCGGATGAGGTCCTTGACCAGGCGGACGAAGGCCATGGTCGTGGCCACGGACTGGTTGCCGGAGCCCTTGTCGAAGGCGGCGAAGGCCTTGTCGGCCGGGGCGGGCAGCGGCGCGAGGGGGTGGACGCGGCGGGCCGGGGCCGGGCCGCCGAGTGCCGCGCGGCGCTCCTGGAGGTAGCGGACCTCGGGGGAGCCGGCGCCGGGGTGGCCGTAGGGCACCTGGCCGTCGGTGAAGTCGCTGTCGGAGATGGGGAGTTCGAGCAGGTCGCGCATGACCTTGAACTCGTCCACGGTCAGCTTCTTCATCTGGTGGTTGGCGTTCTTGGACTCGAAGCCCTTGCCGAGGGTGAAGCCCTTGACCGTCTGCGCGAGGATCACGGTCGGGGCGCCCTTGTGCTCCACGGCGGCACGGTACGCCGCGTACACCTTGCGTGCCTCGTGGCCGCCGCGCGAGAAGTGGAAGCACTCCAGGATCTTGTCGTCGCCGAGCAGCCTGCCCATCTCGGCGAGGGCGGGCTCGGCGCCGAAGAAGTGGTCGCGTATGTAGGCCGCGTCGCGGGTCGCGTAGGTCTGGAACTGGGCGTCGGGAACCTCGCGCAGACGGCGGGCCAGCGCGCCGGTGGTGTCGAGCCGGAAGAGCTCGTCCCAGGCGGTGCCCCACAGGGTCTTGACGACGTTCCAGCCGGCGCCGCGGAACTGGGCCTCCAGCTCCTGCACGATCTTGAAGTTGGCGCGGACCGGGCCGTCCAGGCGCTGCAGGTTGCAGTTGATGACGAAGGTCAGGTTGTCCAGGCCCTCGCGGCTCGCCAGCGCGAGTGCCGCCGTCGACTCGGGCTCGTCCATCTCGCCGTCGCCGAGGAACGCCCAGACGTGGGAGTCGGAGACGTCCTTGATGCCGCGGTTGGTCAGGTAGCGGTTGAACCGCGCCTGGTAGATGGCCGAGAGCGGGCCCAGACCCATCGACACGGTCGGGAACTCCCACAGCCAGGGCAGCCGCCGCGGGTGCGGGTAGGACGGGATGCCCTTGCCGCCGGACTCCCGGCGGAAGTTGTCGAGGTGCTCCTCGGTGAGGCGGCCGTCGAGGAAGGCGCGGGCGTAGATGCCCGGCGCGGCGTGGCCCTGGATGTAGAGCTGGTCGCCGCTTCCGTCGCCCTCCTTGCCGCGGAAGAAGTGGTTGAAGCCGGTCTCGTAGAGCCAGGCCGCGGAGGCGAAGGTGGCGATGTGGCCGCCGACTCCGTACTTGGAGCCGCGGGAGACCATCGCGGCCGCGTTCCAGCGGTTCCAGGCGGCGATCTTGGCTTCCATCGCCTCGTCACCCGGAACGGCGGGCTCGGCGGCGGTGGGGATGGTGTTCAGGTAGTCGCTCTCCAGGAGCTGGGGCAGTGCGAGCCCCGAGTCCTCCAGGGTGCGGCGCATCAGATAGGCGGCGCGGTGCGGACCGGCCGCCTTGGTGACGGCGTCCAGGGACTCGCGCCACTCGGCGGTCTCCTCGGGGTCCCGGTCCGGGAGCTGGTCGAGCTGGCTGTACGGCATGCGCACGGGATCGGGCATGGGTGGCCCCTTTCCGGACGGTTGGTCGGGGAGTGCGAGTGGGTGCTTGGCAGGCAGGGGTGTCGCGCCCCGGCAGACGACGATACGCCTCTGATCGATGATCGATCAACGCCGAACGGACGAAAACCCGCAGGTCGGCACGGGGTGCCGCAATTCCCGGCACGCGGTGCCAGCCCCGGAGCCTGCCTCCGCTACGCCCCGCAGTCCTTCCCGGACCCTCGGTGCGCGACCGGGCCCCGCCGCCTCAGACCCTCGGCGCGCAGCTCAGCACATGCGCCTTGAGCAGCGCCCCGATCTTCGGGTCGCGCCGCCGGAAGGCGTCCACGATCTCCTGATGGTCCTGGGCGTGAGCCCGCGGCTCCGGGCTGAACCAGCGGATCGACAGCGTCGTCCAGACCTCGATGCCCAGCGACTCCCAGGTGTGCAGCAGCACGGCGTTGCCGGCCGCCCGCACGATCTCCCGGTGGAAGGCCACCGTGTGCCGCACCTGCGCCTCGCCGTCACCCGCCAGATCCGCCTCGCGCAGCGCCGCCACCTCCCGCTCCAGCGCCGCGGTGTCCTCGGCCAGCCGCGTGGCCGCCAGCTCCGCGGCCACCTGCTCCAGCCCGGCCCGCACCGGGTAGCTCTCCTTGAGGTCGTCCGCGGTCAGGTTCCGCACCCGTACGCCCTTGTTCGGCGCCGACTCGATCAGCTGCAGCGACTCCAGCTCCCGCAGCGCCTCCCGTACGGGCGTCTGGCTGACCTCCAGCTCCACCGCGATCCGCCGCTCCACGATCCGCTCACCCGGCTGCCAGCGGCCGCTGACGATCCCCTCGAGGATGTGCTCGCGGATCTGCTCGCGCAGCGAATGGACGACGGGCGGGGTCATGAACTGCTCCTTCAGAGCGCGGGTGGCGAGGGGGCCATTATCCGGGACGGGGGGCAGGCCCCGGGCGGAGAAGAGGTCAGGGACGCGCAAAGGGGCCGGCCCCGGCTCGTACGAACCGGGGCCGACCCCTTGACTGCACACCTACCGGGTGACTGCCGGACTCAGAGACCGATCTCGGTCTCGAACTCGGCGGCCTCCAGGATCTGCTTGACCGTGGTCAGGTAGCGGGCGGCGTCCGCGCCGTCCACCAGACGGTGGTCGTAGGAGAGCGCGAGGTAGGTCATGTCGCGCACCGCGATGGTCTCGCCGAGCTCCGGGTGGTTGATGACCACCGGGCGCTTGACGGTCGCGCCGATGCCCAGGATGCCGACCTGGTTCGGGGGCACGATGACGGTGTCGAACAGGGCGCCGCGCGAGCCGGTGTTGCTGATGGTGAAGGTCGCACCGGACAGCTCGTCCGGCGTGATCTTGTTCGCGCGGACCTTGCCCGCCAGGTCCGCCGTCTTGCGGGCGATACCGGCGATGTTGAGGTCACCGGCGTCCTTGATGACCGGGGTCATCAGGCCCTTCTCCGCGTCCACCGCGATACCGACGTTCTCGGTGTCGAAGTAGGTGATGGTGCCCTCGTCCTCGTTGATCCGGGCGTTGACGACCGGGTGGGCCTTCAGCGCCTGGACAGCGGCCTTGACGAAGAACGGCATCGGGGAGAGCTTGACGCCCTCACGCTGCGCGAAGGCGTCCTTGGCCTTGTTGCGCATCCGCATGATCTTGGTGATGTCCACCTCGACCACGGAGGTCAGCTGCGCCTGGCCGTGCAGGGCCTTCATCATGTTGTCGCCGATGACCTTGCGCATCCGCGGCATCTTGATGGTCTGGCCGCGCAGCGGGGAGACCTCCAGGGCCGGAGCCTTGGAGACCGCGGCGGGAGCGGCGGCCTTCAGGGCCTCCGCGGCGGCGATGACGTCCTGCTTGCGGATCCGGCCACCGACACCGGTGCCCTTGACCGTGGCGAGGTCGACGCCGCTCTCCGCGGCGAGCTTGCGCACCAGCGGGGTGACGTACGCACCCTCGGCCTCACCGGCGGCCGGAGCCGGGGTGACGGGGGCCGGGGCGGCGGCCGGAGCCGGGGCCGGGGCGGGGGCCGGAGCCGGAGCGGCGGGCGCCGGGGCAGCGGCGGCCGGAGCCGGAGCGGCCGGGGCAGGCGCGGGGGCCGGGGCCGGGGCCGGAGCAGCCGCCGGGGCCGGGGCGGCCGGGGCGGGCGCGGCGGCCGGAGCGGCGCCCGCGGCACCGATCACGGCGAGCTTGGCGCCGACCTCGGCGGTCTCGTCCTCACCGACGACGATCTCCAGCAGGACGCCGGAGGCCGGGGCGGGGATCTCGGTGTCGACCTTGTCGGTGGAGACCTCCAGCAGCGGCTCGTCGGCCGAGACCTCCTCGCCGACCTCCTTCAGCCAGCGGGTGACGGTGCCCTCGGTGACGCTCTCGCCGAGCGCGGGGAGGACGACGTCCGTGCCCTCGGCACCGCCCGCGGGGGCGGCGGCGGGGGCCGGGGCGGCGGCCGGAGCCGGCGCCGGGGTGGGCTCGGGCTGCGGCTGCGCGGCGGGGGCCTCGGCGGCGGCGGGGGCCGGAGCCGCCGCCGGAGCGCCGGTGCCGTCGTCGATGACGGCCAGCTCGGCGCCGACCTCGACGGTCTCGTCCTCGGCCACCTTGATGGCGGACAGGACGCCGGAGGCCGGCGCGGGGATCTCGGTGTCGACCTTGTCGGTCGACACCTCGAGCAGCGGCTCGTCGGCCTCGACGCGCTCACCCTCGGCCTTCAGCCAGCGGGTGACGGTGCCCTCGGTGACGCTCTCGCCGAGCGCCGGCAGGGTTACGGAAACCGCCATGGTTTCGGTTGCTCCTTACGAATTGCGGAAGTGGTCGCGCCCGGACTGGGGTCAGTCGTGGGAGTGGAGAGGCTTGCCGGCCAGGGCCAGGTGGGCCTCGCCGAGAGCCTCGTTCTGCGTCGGGTGCGCGTGCACGAGCTGCGCAACCTCGGCCGGCAGAGCCTCCCAGTTGTAGACCAGCTGGGCCTCACCGACCTGCTCGCCCATACGGTCACCGACCATGTGGACGCCGACCACGGCACCGTCCTTGACCTGGACGAGCTTGATCTCGCCCGTGGTCTTGAGGATCTTGCTCTTGCCGTTGCCCGCGAGGTTGTACTTCAGAGCGACGACCTTGTCGGCGCCGTACAGCTCCTTGGCCTTGGCCTCGGTGATGCCCACCGAAGCGACCTCGGGGTGGCAGTACGTCACGCGCGGCACGCCGTCGTAGTCGATCGGCACGGTCTTCAGACCGGCCAGCCGCTCCGCCACCAGCATGCCCTCGGCGAAGCCGACGTGCGCGAGCTGGAGGGTGGGGACGAGGTCACCGACGGCCGAGATGGTCGGCACATTGGTCTGCATGTACTCGTCGACCAGGACGTAGCCGCGGTCCATCGCGACGCCCTGCTCCTCGTAGCCCAGGCCCGCCGAGACCGGCCCGCGGCCGATCGCGACCAGCAGCACCTCGGCCTCGAAGGTCTTGCCGTCGGCCAGCGTGACGCGGACGCCGTCCTGCGTGTACTCGGCCTTGTCGAAGAAGGTGCCGAGGTTGAACTTGATGCCCCGCTTGCGGAAGGCCCGCTCCAGCAGCTTGGAGCTGTTCTCGTCCTCGACCGGGACGAGGTGCTTGAGGCCCTCGACGATGGTGACGTCGGTACCGAAGGACTTCCAGGCCGAGGCGAACTCGACGCCGATCACGCCGCCGCCCAGGACGATGGCGGACTTCGGCACGCGGTCCAGCTTGAGCGCGTGGTCCGACGAGATGATGCGGTTGCCGTCGATCTCCAGGCCCGGCAGCGACTTCGGCACGGAGCCGGTCGCCAGCAGGACGTGGCGGCCCTGGACGCGCTGGCCGTTGACGTCGACGGAGGTCGGGGAGGACAGCCGGCCCTCGCCCTCGATGTACGTCACCTTGCGGGAGGCGATCAGGCCCTGCAGGCCCTTGTACAGGCCCGAGATGACCTCGTCCTTGTACTTGTGGACCGCCTCGATGTCGATGCCCTCGAAGGTGGCCTTGACACCGAACTGGTTGGCCTCGCGCGCCTGGTCGGCGATCTCGCCGGCGTGCAGCAGAGCCTTCGTGGGGATGCAGCCGTTGTGCAGGCAGGTGCCGCCGACCTTGCCCTTCTCGATCAGGGCGACGTCCAGGCCCAGCTGCGCCCCGCGCAGGGCAGCGGCGTAACCACCGCTTCCGCCACCGAGGATCACTAGGTCGAAAACGGTGCTGGCGTCGTTCGCCACGTCACGTCCTCCATGCATGGGTGCGCCGGAGCCGGTCGTCGGTGACCGGTCCGCGGCTGTTGTTCGGCCGCTTTTACTTCGGCCCTGGGTAAGGGGGGCCCTGTCCTGCCGAGAACCCATCTTCGCACTTGTTCAACGAAGCCGGGACGGCGGGCCGGGCTCTGGACGGCGATCGACCGCCCGAAGGGGGGTTACCGGTGCGTAGAAGTGCAGCGGCGCGCAGCGTCTCCTGGGAAGGGTGGTGGTGGGCGACGGGTGGGCGGATTTCGTTGAGGGCGAACATACCGGCCCGCGCACACCGACGGCCCCGGGCTGTGAGCTCGGGGCCGTACGGACACATCGTGCGATACGGGACGGTGTCAGCCGAGGTCGCCCGCCGCGGTGCGCTCGGCGAGCCGCACCAGGGTGCGCACTGCGGAACCCGTACCGCCCTTGGGGGTGTAGCCCCAGGGCGAGCCCTCGTGGAAGGCCGGACCCGCGATGTCCAGGTGCGCCCAGGGGATGCCCTCGCCGATGAACTCCTTCAGGAAGAGGCCGGCGGTCAGGCCGCCGCCCATCCGCTCGCCCATGTTGGCGATGTCCGCGACCGGCGAGTCCATGCCCTTGCGCAGGTGCTCGGGCATCGGCATCGGCCAGGACTGCTCGCCGACCTCCTCCGCGATCTCGTGGATCGAGGTGCGGAACGCGTCGTCGTTGGCCATGATCCCGAAGTGGCGGTGGCCCAGCGCCAGCACCATCGCGCCGGTCAGCGTGGCGACGTCCACGATGGCGTCGGGGGACTCCTCCGAGGCCCGGGTCAGCGCGTCGGCCAGCACGAGGCGGCCCTCGGCGTCGGTGTTGAGCACCTCGACGGTCTTGCCGCTGTACATGGTCAGCACGTCACCGGGGCGGGTGGCGGAGCCGGACGGCATGTTCTCGGCGAGCGCCAGCCAGCCGGTGACATTGACCTCCAGGCCCAGCCGGGCGGCGGCCACGACCGCGGCGAAGACGGCGGCCGCACCGCTCATGTCGCACTTCATGGTCTCGTTGTGGCCGGCCGGCTTGAGCGAGATGCCGCCCGAGTCGTAGGTGATGCCCTTGCCGACCAGGGCCAGGGTCTTGGTCGCCTTGGCGTGCGTGTGCGCGATCCGCACCAGCCGCGGCGGGGCCTCCGAGCCCTGGCCGACGCCCATGAGGCCGCCGTAGCCGCCCTTCTTGAGCGCCTTCTCGTCCAGCACCTCGACCTTGAGGCCGAACTCCTTGGCCGCGGCCTGCGCCTGGGCCGCGAAGGACTTCGGGTCCAGGTCGTTGGAGGGCATGTTGATCAGGTCGCGGGCGCGGTTGACCTCCGCGGCCAGCGCCTGGGAGCGCTCGGCGGCGGCCTTGAACTCCTTGTCGCGCGGCTTGCCGCCGAGGATCGCGACCTCGCCCAGGGGCGCCGACTTGCCGTCGTTCTTCTTGCCGCCCTTGGCGCCGTTGCCGTTGGAGCGGTACGCGGTGAAGGCGTACGCGCCGAGCAGCGCGCCCTCGCTCACCGCGGCGGCCGCCTCGGCGTCCTCGACGGGCAGCGCGAAGCCGGCCTTCTTGCTGCCGGACAGCGCACGGGCGGCACTGCCCGCGGCGCGCCGCAGCGCCTCGTTGTCGTAGGCGTCGCCCTTGGCCGGCGCGTCACCCAGCCCGACCGCCAGCACGACCGGCACCTTGAGGCCGTCCGCGGCGGGGAGCTTGGTCACCTCGCCCTCGGCACCACTCGCGCCGAGGGTCTCCAGCACAGCGGCGAGCTTGCCGCCGAAGGCCTTGTCCACGGCCTCCGCGCCGGGAGCGACAACGACGCCCTTGGCGCCCTTGGCCACGCCGACGACGACGGCATCCGCACGCACCGTTGCGGCGGAAGAAGTACTGAGGGTCAGTGCAGTCACGGTGATGAGAGTCCTGTTCCTGTCCGGGAATCCGTTGTGCGCCTTGGGCGCTGCTGCGGCTGAGCCTACGCTCGGAGGCGTCCCTAGGCCCGGCCTGATGCCGCCACAGATGCCGCACCGGTACGCAAGGAACACCGAGAAGGCGGGCGCCCCGGCACCGAGGGGCGGGCCGGATCCGGTGAACTACCCGCAGGATCAAGGGAGTTGGCCGCAGCGCCCCGGGTCTCTACCCCAGTGCCAGCACGACCAGCGCCGCGAGTCCCGCGCTCTCCGCGAGCGCGCCGAACACATCGCCGGTCACCCCGCCGAACCGCCGCCGGCAGTGCCCCAGCAGCAGTTCGCCGGTCCCCAGCCCGAGCAGCGCCGCGAGCCCCGCGTGCAGTGCGCCCAGCGCCCCGAAGGCGGCGCCCGCCCCCGCGCAGCCGGCGGCCACCAGCGCGGCGCACCCCGCCGCCGCCCGCACCGGGACGGCGCCCGCGACCGCCGCGCCCAGCCCTTCGGGGCGTGCGGCCGGCACCCCCGTACGGGACGCGAGGGTCAGCGCACCGCGCGCGACCGCCGCCGCGACCACCGCCGCCAGCGCGCCGTACGCCCAGCCCCGCGCGTACAGCTCGTGCAGCGCGGCCACCTGGGCCAGCAGGGTGAACAGCAGCGTGATGACCCCGAACGGGCCGATGTCGGACTGCTTCATGATGCGCAGCGCGTCCTCGGCGGGCTTGCCGCTGCCCAGGCCGTCGGCGGTGTCGGCGAGTCCGTCCAGGTGCAGGCCGCGGGTGAGCGCGGCGGGCACCGCGGCGGTGCCGACCGCGGCGAGCAGCGGGCCGCCGCCGAGCAGCAGCAGCGTCCCGCCGAGCGCGGCCGCGCACAGCCCGACGACCAGCCCGGCCAGCGGCGCGCAGAGCATCCCGCCGCGCGCCGCCGCCCGGTCCCAGCGGGTGACGCGCACCGGGAGCACGGTCAGCGTGCCGAAGGCGAAGCGCAGGGCGTCGGAGGGGGCCGGGGGAGCGGGGGTCTCGGTCACCGCGGCAGGCTATCCGCCCGGCCGCGGCGTTTAATTGCCGTGAATTGTCCTTACGCGACAAATGGGGAGCGTGTGGGATGGGCCACTGGTGGTACCGCAACATCGTCGAGCCGGGGAAGCTGCCGCTGCTGCTCGCCCTGGCCTCGTTCGTGCTGACCTTCCTCGTGACCCGTGTCATCACCCGTCTCATCCGCGCGGGCCGGGGCCCGTTCCGCAACATCGCCACCGGCGGGGTGCACGTCCACCACGTGGTGCCCGGTGTGGTGCTGATGGTCGTCGGCGGCTTCATCGCCCTCGCGGGCGACCGGCGCGGCTTTGGCTCCGGCGCGGCGGCGGTGCTCTTCGGGATGGGCGTCGGGCTCGTCCTGGACGAGTTCGCGCTGATCCTGCACCTGGACGACGTCTACTGGACCGAGGAGGGCACCAAGAGCGTCGAGGTCGTCATCCTCACCGTCGCGCTGGTCGCCCTGGTCCTCGCCGGCTTCCTGCCGTTCGGCGTCAACGAACTGAGCCCGGACGAGACGGCCGACCGCTTCACGGTCGTACGGACCGTGGCCGGCAACTTCCTCCTCGCGGTCGTCGCGCTCCTCAAGGGCAAGGCCCGGATCGCCGTCATCGGGGTGTTCGTGCCGTTCGTCGCGCTCTTCGGCGCGATCCGCCTGGCCCGGCCCAACTCGCCCTGGGCCAGGCGCTGCTACCGCAAACGGCCGAAGGCGCGGGCCCGCGCACAGGTCCGCGCCTACCGTCACGACCGCCGCTGGTCGGCGCTGCGCCGCAAGGCCGAGCACCTCATCGGCGGCGCCCCCAGCCGCTGAGAGCCGGTGCCCCCGGCCGGCCGGGGGTCAGGGACAGGCTCTGCCGTACTGCGCGTCCCGCGGCTTGCGCGGGCGCCACAGCTCGCAGATCCCGCACACCACCAGCACCGCCAGGATCGCCGCGACATGCTCCTTGCCCGCCAGGTTGTTCTTGATGAACACCACCTCGAAGAGCATCGCGAGGACCACCAGCGCACAGGTGAACCACGCCCGGTAGCGCCAGCAGACGAACACCGCCAGCCCCACCACGGCCGCCGACGGCCCCGTGTCGACGACGTACTTGTCCGAGTCGGGCAGCCCGATGGGGCTCTGCGGGCCGATCCAGATGCCGATCCGCGCGTACATCGTCCCGGCGAGCGTGGCGAGGTAGGCCACCAGCAGCGTCTGCCGCCAGCCCACGCAGATCTCCGCGATCCCGAAGACCACCAGGATCTGCGCCAGCGCGCCCCACACCGGAAGGTCCAGCGCCGGCACGAACAGCGACAGCGGCGTGCGCAGCAGCGCCACCCACAGATGCTCCCAGGCCTGTACGGAACCGATGTCCTGGACCGTCTGATAGCCCCAGGGCTGGTTCTGTACGTACTGGAAGGTCACGGTCAGACACACCGCGGCGAGCGTGACGGGAATCGCCCGCAGCTTCCTTGCGGCAAGCGCGGACCGGACCGTCCGCAGCAGCGGGCCCCACTCGGCACGCGCGGCACGCCGCAGGACGGACTCCCGCCGCGCCGGTGCGGGTACCTCCCGCCGCCCCGCCCCAGCCGAGCTCATCTCACGTTCTCCAGGTGCTTGCGGTTCAGCCACTTGGGCAGACCGGGTGCTTCCAGAAAGCCCTCCGCCCGGCCGGCGGCGAGGCCGATGCGCAGCAGGTCGGTGCTCTTTTCGAACAGCATGTACCGCGGTTCCCAGATCGGCCGGTATTTCGCGTTGGCGCGATAGAGCGATTCGATCTGCCACCACCTGGAGAAGAAGCTGAGCAGCGAGCGCCACAGGCGCAGCACCGGGCCCGCGCCGAGCCGCGATCCGCGTTCGAAGACGGAGCGGAACATCGCGAAGTTCAGCGAGAGCTGAGTGATCTCGACCTCTTTCGCCCGCTGGATCAGCTCCAGGACCATGAACTCCATCAGCCCGTTCTCGGAGTCGCGGTCGCGCCGCATCAGATCCAGCGACAGGCCCTTCGCGCCCCACGGCACAAAGCTCAGCAGCGCCCGCAGCTCCCCGCTGGCGTCGGAGCACTCCAGCATCACGCACCGCCCGTCGGCCGGGTCGCCGAGCCGGCCCAGCGCCATCGAGAAGCCGCGCTCGGTCTCCCCGTCGCGCCAGTCGTCGGCCAGCCGCAGCAGCCGGTCCATCTCCTCGGCCGGGATGTCCTCGTGACGGCGGATACGGACGGTGTAGCCGGCCCGCTCGATGCGGTTGTAGGCCTGCCGCACGGTGCGCATCGCCCGGCCGCCGAGCGTGAACTCCGCGGTCTCCACGATCGCCTCGTCGCCCAGCTCCAGCGCGTCCAGACCGTGCCGGGCGTAGATCGTGCCGCCCTCCTCGCTCGCGCCCATCACGGCCGGCGCCCAGCCGTGCTCCCGGGCCTCGGCCAGCCACACCTCGATCGCCCCGGGCCAGGCCTCGGGGTCGCCCAGCGGATCGCCGGAGGCCAGCGACACGCCGCCCACCACGCGGTAGGTGACCGCCGCCTTGCCGCTGGGGGAGAACAGCACGCTCTTGTCGCGGCGCAGCGCGAAGTAGCCCAGCGAGTCGCGGTCGCCGTGCCGCGCGAGCAGGCCGCGCAGCCGCTCCTCGTCGTCCGCGGTGATCGCCTCGGTGCTGCGTACGGACCGGAACGCCGCCCACAGGACGGCCACCAGCAGCAGCGCGCTGAGCACATTGATCGTGACGTTGACCCAGTTCGGGGTGGCGATCCCGGGGAAGTGCCGTTCGTCGGCGGCCAGCGACACCAGCCGCATCAGCCCGTAGCGCCAGCGCTGGAGGAACGTCGAGGACGCAGCGGAGGCGTCCTGCGCGGTGTTGGTGACGGTCACCAGCAGCGCCGCCAGCAGCGAGGTGACCAGCAGCCCGCCGGCCGCGACCGCCGCCGCCAGCTTCGGGTTCGAGCGGTCGCCCTTGGCGTAGAACTCCCGGCGCCCGACCACCAGCGCGGCCGTGAACAGCAGCGTCAGCAGCAGCGACACCCAGTTCTGCGGATGGCCGCGGAACTCCGGTGCCGTCACCAGCGCGAAGCCGAACAGCAGCGACAGCAGCCCGGACAGCACCAGGTTCAGGATCCACGCCGCCCGCTTGCGCCGCCGCAGCGTCACGGACAGGAACAGCGAGAAGGCGCCGGAGGCGAAGCCCGCCGTCAGCAGATACGGAGTGAAGTAGTCCTCGATGTTGTGCCGGCGGATGTCACTGCCGAACGACACCCACACCGCGCTCAGCAGATTGATGAACGTGACGGTACGCAGATACCAGATGCCGAACCCGGCACCCCGCTGTGACCAGCGACCGCGGCGGCGGTCCTCGTGGCCTTCGTCCGGACGCAAGCGATGTCTCCCATAAAAAGGTGTAATGCGTGATCTTATGGGGCGCCGCCGGCGGTCCGGTACGGGCGTGAAGTGATGAGCGCCCCGTTACAGGGCGCCCGTTCCGAGCGCTTCCCGGCGCGGCCGGCCACGGTCGGCCGGCGCCGCGTCAGTCGCGTACGGGCAGTTCTGCCGCCAGGGCCGCGGCCGCCTGCACCAATGGCAGAGCGAGCAGCGCCCCCGTCCCCTCACCCGCACTGACGCCGTGGTCGAGGAGAGGGTTGAGTGCGATCCGGTCCAGCGCCTTGGCCTGCGCCGGCTCACCGCTCGCCTGCCCGGCCAGCCACCAGTCCGGCGCCCGGAACGCCACCCGCTGCGCCACCAGCGCACAGGCCGCCGAGACCACCCCGTCCAGGATCACCGGCGTCCGGCGCACCGCGCTCTGCAGCAGAAAGCCGGTCATCGCGGTCAGATCCGCGCCGCCGACCGTGGCCAGCAGCTCCAGCTGATCGCCGAGCACCGGCCGGGCCCGCCGCAGCGCGTCGCGGATCGCCGCGCACTTGCGCATCCAGGCCAGATCGTCGATGGGGGCCCCGCCCCGCCCGGTGACCACCGAGGCGTCCGTACCGCACAGCGCGGCGATCAGCGTGCTGGCCGCCGTCGTGCCGCCGACGCTCAGATCGCCCAGCACCACGAGGTCGGTGCCGGCGTCCGCCTCCTCGTCCGCGATCGCCATCCCGGCCCGGAACGCCGCCTCGGCCTCCTCGGCCGTCAGCGCGTCCTCGACGTCGATCCGGCCGCTGCCGCGCCGCACCCGATGCCGGGTGACCTCGTCGGGCAGCTCCGCCAGGTCGCAGTCCACCGCCATGTCGACCACCCGCAGCCCCGCCCCCGCACGGCGGGCCAGCACCGCGGCCGGGCTCGCGCCGTCCAGCACGGCCCGTACGAGCTCCCGGGTGCCGCCGGCCGGCCGGGCCGACACACCCAGCTCCGCCACCCCGTGATCGCCCGCGAACAACACCAGCCGCGGCCGCTCGACGGGCCGCACCGGCACCTGCTGCTGCGCGGAGGCCAGCCACTCACCCAGCTCGTCGAGCCGGCCGAGCGCCCCCGGCGGCACGGCCAGCCGCGCCCGCCGCTCCTCGGCGTCACGGCGCGCACCGCCATCGGGGCGCTCGATCAGGTTGGCGAAGTCATCGAGGTTCAGGCTGCTCATTGGGCGCAGATTACCGTCAACTCGGCGCTGACGAGGCGCAGTGCCGCCAAGGCCGCACAGGGCCCGTCCGGCGAGCCGGGGAAGGAGCCCCGCGCGCTCCGCGTCCCGCTCACCGCGCCGCGAACCGCACCTCGCACACCGGCGGCGTCCGCAACCTCCGGCCCGGCAGCCGATGCCGCAGTCCCGCCGGCCGCAGTTCGCGTACGGCGGCGATGCCCGGGTGCGCGTCCGCCACCCGCACCAGCGCCCGCCGCGACCGCGCGTCACCGACCAGCGCGCCACCGGGAAACCGCTCCGCGCACGCCGCGAGCAGGGCGCGCACCGCGGACGGCGGCAGCCGCCTCAGCACGCCCGGCGCGGTGACGATGACCCCCCGGTGCGGCTCGCGCACCGCGTCCAGCCAGCCGTGGTCGGCCACCGCGCGGGCGACCGTACGCCGCCGGGCGCCGTCCGGCAGCAGCATCCGGCGCACCGCGGTGGCCTCGGGCGGCTGCACCGTCAGCCAGGTCAGCCGCCCGTTGTCCAGCCGCCAGAAGCCGGTGCCGAGCCCCTCGCCGAGCGCGACCACCGTCGCCTCCGGATGGCGCGTCAGATAGGCGCGTACGGCCGCGTCGGTCAGCTCGGTTCCGGTCACAGGCCAAGCGCACCCGCCGCCGCGCCCGCAGGCAAGCGGACACGGCCCGCCGGGGCGCTCCGTCAGCCGCGCAGCGCAAGCGCCTGGCCCGCGACGACCAGCAGCACCTGCTCGCACTCCGCGCCGAACGCCGCGTTCAGCCGCCCCAGTTCGTCGCGGAACCGGCGGCCCGCCGAGGTCGCCGGCACCACCCCCGAGCCGACCTCGTTGCTCACCGCCACCACCGGCCGGTGGGTCTCGCGCACCGCCGCCACCAGCGCATCGGTCCGCTCCCGCAGCGCCCGCCGGCCCCCGGCCTCCCAGGCCGCGTCGTCCCACGCCCCGACCTCGTCCATGGCGTGCGTCAGCCACAGCGCCAGACAGTCGATGAGCAGCGGCGAGGCATCGGCCGGCCGCCCCGGGACGGGCCCGGCGGCTTCCGGGCCCGTCCTGGCCGCCTCCAGGAGCGGCACCAGATCGCAGGTCTCCACCGTGCGCCAGCTGCTGGGCCGCCGCTCGCGGTGCAGCGCGATCCGCTCGGCCCACTCCTCGTCGCCGTCCCGGGTGCCCCCGGTCGCCACGTACACCACGTCAGGAAAGGCCGCGAGCCGCCGCTCGGCCTCCGCCGACTTCCCGCTGCGCGCCCCGCCCAGCACCAGCGTGCGCCGCGGCAGATCCGGCACCGCGTGGTACTCGCCGACCACCAGCGAGCCGCCGTCCGCCACCGCCCGCGCACCCACCGCCGCCAGCCTGCGGTGCAGCTCGGGCCCCGGCGGCACGCCGTGGTCGATGTGCACCGCCACCACGTCCGTCGCCGCGTCCACCGCCCCGCTCGCCCGCAGCCGGGCCAGCGCGTCCGGCCGCTCCAGTACGTCGAGCAGCACCAGGTCGTACGGACCGGCACCGCCCGGGCCCGCATGGCCGCCGCCCGCGCCCTCGTTCACCTCGCTCAGCCCGGCCGGCGCCGCCCCCGGCGGCAGGTACAGCAGCCGCTCGCCGTCGGGCCCGGAGATCTCGTAACCGGTCCCCGGGATGTCCACCGCGATGGCCAGCACCCGGTGCCCGTCCAGCAGCGCCAGCTCCCGCCCGTCGGCGACCCGGCCCGGCGTCGGCAGCCCGGCCGGCACCTCCATCGCCGGCCCGTTGTGCGGATGCGAGAGCAGCACCTGCCGGACGCCCGTCAGCGACTGCCCGGCGCGGGCGGCCGCGAAGGCCGGCCCGGGTGTCAGGTCGATCAGCAGCGCCCCGTCGACGAGCAGCGCGGTCGCCGCCCGCGCTTCGTCGCCGACGGCGGTCGCACAGGCGGCACACGGGCAGCCGGGGCGCGGCAGCCCCTGCGGGGCCCCGGTGCCGAGGAGAGTCACATCCACACCGCCGAGTTTCTCGCGTCCGCTCCCGGTGGGCGCGGCGGGGGCGGGCTCGACACGGCCGTTAGGCTGCCGATCAGCACGGAAGCACGACATGGCGGAGTGCGTCGAGACGCGGTCCGCGGTGGGACAGACACGTACTCGGTGGGATCCAGGAGGCGCACATGGCGTGGACGTGGCGGTTCGAGAAGGCCGACGGTACGGAGACGGCCCCGGCCGTCGAACCGGAGGAGTTCACCACGCAGGGCGACGCGGAGTCCTGGATCGGCGAGGAGTGGAAGGCGCTCCTCGAAGGCGGCGTCGACCAGGTCCGCCTCTTCGAGGACGACACGGAGATCTACGCGGGCCCGATGAGCCTGCACGCGGCCGCGGAGGACTGACCCCGGACACGGCTGTCGGCCGGGTCCGCAGGGGACCCGGCCGACAGCAAGAATGCACGAGCCCTAGGGCCGCTCGCCCCGCTTCACCTGCGGCTTGGGCAGCCGCAGCCGCCGCATCTGCAGCGTCCGCATCACCGCGTACGCCTTCACGCCCTTGAGGTTCTCGTTCGGGAACCGCTCCGGCAGCTGCTTGCCCAGGCGGAACCAGATCATCACCGAGTCGAGCACGATCAGCACGATGATCACCAGCCACAGCAGCAGCGCGATGCTCTGGATCGAGGGCACCCGGATCATGGTGAGCACCAGGATCACCACGGCCATCGGCAGGAAGAACTCCGCGACGCACCAGCGCGAGTCGACGTAGTCGCGGGCGAACCGGCGCACCGGCCCCTTGTCACGCACCGGCAGATACCGCTCGTCGCCACTGGCCAGCGCCTCGCGCTGGCGGGCCATGTCCGCACGGCGGGCCTCCCGCTGGGCCTTGGCGGCATCCTTGCGGTTGGTCGGCGTATGCGCACGGGAGCGGCGCTGCGACTGGGCCTCGCTGCGCTTCGGTGTCGGGCGGCCCTTGGGGGCCTGCGGGTCGCGGGGCTGCTGGGGCTGGTCCGCGGTCACCTTGGCGGTCGCGGCCTGCTCATCCTTCGAACGGCTTCGGAACACAACACCCAAGGGTACGTGCTCGCCGCGGTGGGGCCAGGGTTCGACGGGAACGATCCGGCAACGGCACCCGTCCGCCGCCCCCCAGGGGCGGGCGCCTACTCCTTGCGCGGGAGGAAACGCGCTCCGCGATCGTCCTGGAGGAGGAGCGCATCCGGGCGCGAACAGTGCGGTAATGGAACCAGGGCCCGTACTGTGGGGTCTGTAGATGTGCTGGAGCCTAAGCCCGATGTAACTCGGTCAGAAGGGGGCGCGCGAGGCCCATGAGCGATGGTGTCATGAAGCGGATGGGGATGATCTTCCGCGCGAAGGCCAACAAGGCCCTGGACCGGGCCGAAGACCCGCGCGAAACCCTCGACTACTCGTACCAGAAGCAGCTGGAACTGCTGCAGAAGGTACGCCGCGGCGTCGCCGACGTGGCGACCTCCCGCAAGCGCCTGGAGCTGCAGCTCAACCAGCTCCAGGGCCAGTCGGCCAAGCTGGAGGACCAGGGCCGCAAGGCGCTCGCGCTCGGCCGGGAGGACCTCGCCCGCGAGGCGCTCTCCCGCCGCGCCGCGCTGCAGCAGCAGGTCACCGACCTGGAGACGCAGCACCAGACGCTGCAGAGCGAGGAGGAGAAGCTCACCCTCGCGTCCCAGCGGCTGCAGGCCAAGGTCGACGCCTTCCGGACGAAGAAGGAGACGATCAAGGCCACCTACACGGCTGCCCAGGCCCAGACCCGGATCGGCGAGGCCTTCTCCGGCATCTCCGAGGAGATGGGCGACGTCGGCATGGCCATCCAGCGCGCGGAGGACAAGACCGCGCAGCTGCAGGCCAGGGCCGGTGCCATCGACGAGCTGATGGCCTCCGGCGCGCTGGACGACCCGTCCGGTATGGCCAAGGACGACATCGCCGCCGAGCTGGACCGGCTCTCCGGCGGCACCGACGTCGAGCTGGAGCTGCAGCGGATGAAGGCCGAGCTGGCGGGCGGCCCGTCGGCGGGCCAGCAGGCCATCGAAGGCGGCACGCCCGGTCAGGCCCAGCAGGCCCCGCAGCAGGACCAGCCGCGTTTCGACAAGCAGTGACGGCCGGCGGGGGTTAGCCTCGCCAGGACCGTCGGAACCGGACCGAGGGAGACCGTCGTGATCGTACGGATCATGGGGGAGGGCCAGGTGAAGCTGGACGATGCCCACTTCATCGAGCTCAACAAGCTGGACGACGAGCTGCTCGCGGAGATGGAGAGCGGCGACGTGGAAGGTTTCCGGCGCACCCTCGGCGCCCTCCTGGAAGCGGTGCGCCGCATGGGCACACCGCTCCCGGACGACGCCCTCGAACCGTCCGAACTGATCCTGCCGGCCCCGGACGCGACCCTCTCCGAGGTACGGGAGATGCTCAGCGACGACGGGCTCATCCCCGGCTGACCGCCTCCCGGCGACCTCCACTCCAGCGCATACGGCACCCGGCGCCCCGGCCCCCACAGGGCCGGGGCGTTACCGTTTCCTCTTGTGAGTCTCCCCGACCCCGCTCCGGACGCGCCCCGCGCCGCCGGCCGCTTCCAATGGCACCGGACGCATCCGCTCGCGTTCGACGCCCTCCTGGCGGTGGCCGCCTTCGTGTGCATCCTGTGCGGCGCGGTGGTCGATCCGCACCGCATCCACGGACCGCGCATCGCACCCCACCAGCTCTCCGCGGCGACCGTGGTGCTGGCCGCGCTGGCCTGCGCCGCCCTGGTGCTGCGCCGCCGGCTGCCCCGTACGGTCCTGGCGGCCACCGGCGCGCTGACCATCGTCGAGCTGGTGGCCCGCGCCACCGACCCGCGCGCCCCGGTGGCCGCCGCCGCCGTCATCGCGCTCTACAGCCTGGCGTCGCGCACCGACCGGCCCACGACCTGGCGGATCGGCGCGCTGACCGTCGTCGTGCTGACCGCCTCCGCGATGCTCTGCGGGCCCCGCCCCTGGTACGCGCAGGAGAACGTCGCCATCTTCGCCTGGACGGGCATGGCCGCCGCCGCGGGCGACGCCGTCCGCAGCCGCCGCGCCTTCATCGACGCCATCCGCGAGCGCGCCGAGCGGGCCGAGCGCACGCGTGAGGAGGAGGCCCGCCGCCGGGTCGCCGAGGAGCGGATGCGCATCGCCCGCGAGCTCCATGACGTCGTCGCCCACCACATCGCGCTGGTCAACGTCCAGGCCGGCGTCGCCTCGCACGTCATGGACAACCGCCCCGACCAGGCCAAGGAGGCGCTGGCGCACGTCCGCGAGGCGTCCCGTTCGGCGCTGGAGGAGCTGCGCGCCACGGTCGGCCTGCTGCGGCAGTCCGACGACCCCAAGGCGCCGACCGAGCCCGCGCCCGGCCTCGGCGTCCTCGACCAGCTCGTCGAGGGATTCGTACGCACCGGCATCCCCGTCGACCTGGACATCCCGCACGAGCCCCGGCAGCTGCCCGCCTCCGTGGACCTCACCGCCTACCGCGTGGTCCAGGAGGCGCTGACCAATGTGCACAAGCATGCGGGGGAGGGCGCCCGCGCCACGGTGCGGATCACGCACTCCGAGGCCGCGCTGACCGTGACCGTCCTGGACGACGGCGCAGGACGGGCCGGCGTACCCCGCCAGCGGGGCGGCGAGCGGCCGGCGGGCGGGGCCGGGGCCCCCGACGACAGCGGCGGCGGCCACGGCCTGATCGGCATGCGCGAGCGGGTCTTCGCGCTGCGCGGCACGGTCGTCACGGGCCCCCGCGCGGCCGGCGGCTTCCAGGTCCGGGTGACCCTTCCACTGCAGACCGTCCGTACGGGGGAGACCACATGACGATCAAGGTACTGCTCGCCGACGACCAGACGCTGCTGCGCAGCGCCTTCCGGGTACTGGTCGACTCCGAGCCGGACATGCGGGTGGTGGGGGAGGCCTCCGACGGCGCCCAGGCCTACGAGCTGACGAAGGCGGAGCGCCCCGACGTCGTCCTGATGGACATCCGGATGCCCGGCGTCGACGGCCTGGCGGCCACCCGCATGATCAGCCAGGACCCGGAGCTCACCGACGTCCGGGTGGTGATCCTGACGACCTTCGAGGTCGACGACTATGTGGTGCAGTCGCTGCGCAACGGCGCCAGCGGCTTCCTCGGCAAGGGCGCCGAGCCGGACGAGATGCTGGGCGCGATCCGGATCGCGGCGGCCGGCGAGGCGCTGCTGTCGCCCGCCGCGACCAAGGGCCTGATCGCCAAGTTCCTCGCCCAGGGCGGCAGTTCGGCCGACGGCGGCCCCGCCGGACGGGGCGCGGAGCGGCTGGCCACGCTGACCGGCCGCGAGCGGGAGGTGCTGGTCCTGGTGGCCGGCGGCCTGTCCAACGACGAGATCGCCGAGCAGCTGGCGGTCAGTCCGCTCACGGTCAAGACGCACGTCAACCGCGCGATGGCCAAGCTGGGGGCCCGCGACCGCGCCCAGCTGGTGGTCATCGCGTACGAGTCGGGACTCGTACGCCCACGGGTGCAGTGAGGGCCGAGCGGCCCTACTCCCAACGCGGTACGGGCGGCGGCCGGAAACCGACCTGCGAGCGAGGAAAACCGGCCTGGCCATGGCCGAAGGTTTAGGAGGGCCCGCAAAGGCCCCTGCCGTCCCGCCTTCAGAAGCGGCCCGCCTTCAGAACAGAAGAGAGAGACCCCACCCATGGCCTGGCTGTCCCGACTCAGCCTCGTACAACGGGGCCTGATAGCGCTGATATCGATCGTCGCGATCGCCTTCGGCGCCATCGCGATCCCTCAGCTCAAGCAGCAGCTCCTGCCCTCCATCGAACTCCCGATGGTCTCCGTGCTCGCGCCCTACCAGGGTGCCTCGCCCGATGTCGTCGAGAAGCAGGTGATCGAGCCGCTGGAGGACGGTGTCCAGGCGGTCGACGGCATCAAGAGCGTCACCTCGACGTCGAGCGAGGGCTCGGGCGTCATCATGGCGCAGTTCGACTACGGCAATGACTCCAAGCGCCTGGTCGCCGACGTCCAGCAGGCGGTCAACCGGGCCCGCGCCAAGCTGCCCAAGGACGTCGACCCGCAGGTGGTGGCCGGCTCGACGGACGACATCCCCACCGTCGTCCTCGCCGTCGCCTCCTCGGCCAGGGACCAGCAGAGCCTCGCCGACCAGCTCGACCGCAGCGTGGTACCCGGCCTGAAGAACATCGAGGGCGTCAGCCAGGTCACCGTGGACGGCGTCCAGGACCGGATCGTCGCGGTCACCCCCGACGAGAAGAAGCTCGCCGCCGCGGGCCTCAACGCCCAGGCACTCGGCCAGGCGCTGGAGGCCGGCGGCACCTCGGTGCCCGCCGGGTCCTTCGCCGAGGGCGGTAAGAGCAAGACCGTCCAGGTCGGCGCCGGATTCACCTCCGTCCAGCAGATCAAGGACCTGGCCGTCACGCCGGCCGCGGGCCCGGGTGCGAGCGGCCCCGACGCCGGCCGCACCGCCCCCGAGCCGGTCCGCGTCGGCGAGGTGGCCACCGTCAAGGAGCAGTCGGCCACGCCGGTCTCCCTCACCCGCACCAACGGCAAGCCCAGCCTCGCCGTGATGGTGACCATGGACCAGGACGGCAGCGCCGTCGCCATCTCCGACGCGGTCAAGGACAAGCTCCCCCAGATCCGTCAGGACCTGGGCAAGGGCACCGACGTCACGGTCGTCTCCGACCAGGGCCCCGCGGTCTCCAAGTCGATCGAGTCGCTGACCACCGAGGGCCTGCTCGGCCTCGCCATGGCCGTCATCGTCATCCTGGTCTTCCTGCTGAGCCTGCGCTCGACCCTGGTCACCGCGGTCTCCATCCCGCTGTCGGTCGTCATCACCCTGATCGTGCTGTGGACCGGTGACCTCTCCCTCAACATGCTCACCCTCGGCGCGCTGACCATCGCGATCGGCCGCGTCGTCGACGACTCCATCGTCGTGCTGGAGAACATCAAGCGGCACCTGGGCTACGGAGAGGAGCGCCGCGAGGCCATCCTCTCCGCCGTCAAGGAGGTCTCCGGAGCGATCACCTCCTCCACCCTCACCACGGTCGCGGTCTTCCTCCCGATCGGCGTGGTCGGCGGCATGGTCGGCGCCCTCTTCGGCTCGTTCTCCCTCACGGTGACGGTCGCCCTGCTCTCCTCGCTGATCGTCTCGCTGACGGTCGTCCCGGTCCTGTCGTACTGGTTCCTGCGCGCGCCCGAGATCCCCGCGGGCACCACCGCGGACGAACTGCGCCGCAAGGCGGAGGAGAAGGAGAACCGCAGCCCGCTGCAGCGCCTCTACGTCCCCGTCCTGCGCTTCGCCACCCGCCGCCGGGTCACCAGCCTGGTCATCGCCGTGGTCATCCTCATCGGCACGTTCGGCATGGGCCCGCTGCTGAAGACCAACTTCTTCGACCAGGGCGACCAGGACACCCTGACCCTCAAGCAGGAGCTCAAGCCCGGCACCAGCCTGGGCGCGGCCGACGCCCAGGCCAAGAAGGTCGAGAAGCTGCTCGCGGCCAACGACGACATCGCCGACTACCAGGTCACCGTCGGCTCCTCCGGCTTCATGGCGGCCTTCGGCGGCGGCACCGGCGCCAACCAGGCCTCCTACCAGCTGAAGCTGAAGGACTCCGCGGACTCCGGCAAGGTCACCGACGACCTGCGGACCTCCCTCGACACGCTCGGCAAGTCCATCGGCGAGACCACCGTCACCGCCGGCGGCGGCTTCGGCAACCAGGACCTCAGCGTGGTCGTCAAGGCGGGGGACGCCGACGTCCTGAAGAAGGCCAGCGAGCAGGTCCGCAAGGCCGTCGCCGGGCTCGACGACGTCACCGACGTCCAGAGCGACCTGTCCCAGAGCGTCCCGCGGATCTCCGTCAAGCCCAACGCCAAGGCGGCCGCGGCCGGTTACAGCCAGACCACGCTCGGCGGCGCCGTCGCCCAGGCGGTCCGCGGCACCACCAGCGGCAAGGCCGTCCTCGACGACACCGAGCGGGACATCGTCATCAAGTCGGCCCACCCGGCCACCACCGAGGACGAGCTGAAGAACCTGGCCGTCCCGACCCCGGCCGGACCGGTCAAGCTGGGCACCATCGCCACCGTCGAGACCGTCCCCGGACCGGTCCAGATGACCCGGATCGACGGCGCCCGCTCGGCGACCGTCACCGCCAAGCCGACCGGCGACAACACCGGCGCGGTCAGCACCAAGCTGCAGAGCGAGATCAACGCCCTGAAGCTGCCGGACGGCGCCACGGCGGAGATCGGCGGCGTCTCCCAGGACCAGACCGAGGCCTTCTCCTCGCTGGGCCTGGCGATGCTCGCCGCCATCGCCATCGTCTTCATGCTCCTGGTGGCGACCTTCAAGTCGCTGATCCAGCCGCTGATCCTCCTGGTCTCCATACCCTTCGCGGCCACCGGCGCGATCGGCCTGCTGGTCGCCACCGGCACCCCGCTGGGCGTCCCGGCGATGATCGGCATGCTGATGCTGATCGGCATCGTGGTCACCAACGCCATCGTGCTGATCGACCTGATCAACCAGTACCGCGCACAGGGTTACGGCGTCGTCGAGGCGGTCGTCGAGGGCGGCCGCCACCGCCTGCGCCCGATCCTGATGACCGCCCTGGCCACGATCATGGCGCTGCTGCCGATGGCGCTGTCCATCACCGGCGACGGCGGCTTCATCTCCCAGCCGCTGGCCGTCGTCGTGATCGGCGGTCTGATCACCTCCACGCTGCTCACCCTGCTCCTCGTCCCGACGCTCTACGCGATGATCGAACTGCGCAAGGAACGCCGGGCGAAGAAGAAGGCCGCCAAGCGCAGCAAGCAGACCGGCCCCCGCCCCGAGGACGCGGACCGCACCCCGGAGCCCGCGGGCGTGTAACACCGATACAGGGCTGTACGCCGGAGCCCCCGTTGCCGTACGCACGGCAGCGGGGGCTTCGTACGCCCACCCGTCCCCGTATGGCGCAATCGCGCGGCACGGCCGGTAGCGCACCGTGTCCAACACAATTCACCGAGTGCTATCCTCGTCGCCCGCAGTTTCCTGAAGAACCGTCAAATGGCAATGGCAGGAGGCGAGATGGGGAAAAAGTGGGTGGCCGATCCCGGAGCGTCCTTAGCGCGGCGGCTGGGCAAGTCCTCGCATGAACTGGGGCAGACTTCCGGCAATTCCAGCTGCCCGGACATCTGGGAGCTGGACAACGGCGATGTCGCCGTCATCGGCACCGACCTGACCGCCTCGTACGAGGGAAGGCTGCCGGACGGGGTGAGCGTCGACCCCGGTGAGCGGCTGGTCATCATCCCCAGGGCGACCATGGTCGCCGCCAAGGCGGACATCCCGGATGAGTAGTCCGCTCGACGGCGCGACCGGCCAGCCGATGGCGCTCGACGCCTACTACGCCGATTTCGAGAAGCACTTCTGGCAGAGTGCTGACCTCGGCTTCTGGAAGCTGGAGCGGCAGCAGACCTTCCAGGAACCCGGCTACGACAGCTGGGAGGCGTTCGCCCGCGGGGACTGGCACGAGTCGTTGCGCCTGCTGGAGGCGGGGCGGGCGGAGATGGACGGCTACCACCGCAGGATCGACCGGCATGGATTTCTCGCCCGGCGGGTCAGAGTGGTCGAAGAGCCCCTGAGCGACTATCTGCAGTGGGAACTGCACGCCTTACGCGTCCGCAGCCAGTGCGGCGGCCCGACTCGTGTCGTCGCAGCCGACCAGGTCGCACAATTCGAGGCGGACGGCCCCTTGCCGGAGATCTATACGCTCGGTTCCCAGGTGATGTACCAGGCGGTCTACGACGACCGGGGAATTCTGGAATCCGCCCGCAAATTCGTCGACCCCGAGCTCATTCTGCGCTGCCAGAGATTCATCCAGGACCTCTATGAGGCGGGCGACCCCCTGGAGGACTGGTTCGGGGACCATGTGGCACCCCTGCCGCCTCCGTGCCGCGCTTCGGTATGAGCGATGCCGCGGGGCACGTCAACAGGTTCGAAGGAACGGCTACGGCGCACGGCGTCGTACAGGCCCGGGACGTCCACGGCGGGGTCCACCTCCATCAGCCTTCACCGGACGCCCCCGCCATAGTTCCCCGCCAACTCCTCGGGGGAACACGTCACTTCGTGAACCGCTCCCACGAGCTGAGCCGCCTGCAACAGCTCGTCGGGGACGGCCGCGACACGCCCTCCGTGCTGCCTGTGGCGGTCATCACCGGAACCGCCGGCGTCGGCAAGACATCGCTCGCCCTGCACTGGGCGCACACCATCCGGTCGCGCTACCCGGGCGGCGAGCTGTACGCCAATCTGCGCGGCTACGCCGTCGACGCGCCCGTGTCGCCCGAGAAGGTACTGGGGCGATTCCTGGAGGACCTCGGTGTTCCCGCCGCGCTGGTGCCGATCGAACGGGAGCGCCGGGAGTCGATGTTCCGCTCGCTCCTCGCCGGCCGGCGCATGCTGGTGATCCTCGACAACGCCATGGACAGCGGGCAGGTGCGCCCCCTGCTTCCCGGCAGCGCAACCTGCCTGGTCGTGGTGACCAGCAGGGACGACCTGTCCGGACTGGTCGCGCAGCAGGGCGCCCTGCGCGTGCGCCTGGAGACCTTCCCGACCGCGGACGCCGTCACGCTGCTGCGCACCGCCACCGTCGAGTACCGAGGCCGGGACCGGCGCGCCGATCTGGCGGAACTCGCCCGGCTGTGCGCCCGCCTGCCGCTGGCCCTGCGCATAGCCGCGGAACGGGCCGCCAGCTGGCCGTCGATCCCGTTGCGTGAGCTGATCGACGACCTGCGCGACGAGTCGGCACTATGGAATGTCCTGACAACCGAGGAGAAGGGCGGCCCCGACGCGATGCGCAGCGTATTCGAGTGGTCCTACCGGGCGTTGCCCGCGCCCGCCGCTCGCCTCTTCCGCTTCCTTGGTCTCCATCCCGGAAACGAGTTCGGGCTCCCCGCCGTCGCGGGCCTGGCGGGTGCCGAACCGGCAGAGGTCCGCGGATGGCTGGACACCTTGGTCAGCGCCCATCTGCTGGAGCGGCGACCGGCCGGGCGCTATGAATTCCACGACCTGCTGCGGGCGTACGCGGCCGACCAGGCCCGGAAGACGGAGAGCGAACCGGAGCGGCGGCAGATCCTCGAACGCTGTCTCACCTGGTACCTCCACTCCGCCGACGCGGCGCAGCGCGCCATCGCGCCCTTCGATCGCTACGACCTCGACGACCGTTTCCCGGCGCCCGGCTCATCGCTCCGGTTCGGGCGCTACGAGCCGGCGTTCCAGTGGTACCGGACGGAGAGCACCAATCTCGTCACGGCGATCCGGGTCGCCGCCGCATCAGGGTTCCCGCAGCTCGCATGGCGCCTCGCCGTGGTGCTCCGGGCCGTGTACATGCATCACAACGCCTTCGACGACTGGGCCACGACCGCCCGTATCGCCGTGGACGCCGCGGCGTGTGCGGGGGAGCCCGACGGGCAGGCCGAGGCGCTGGAAAGCCTGGGGAAGGCCGCATTCCAAGCGTTGCGGCTCGATGAGGCCCAGGACTGCCACCGTTCCGCGCTGGACATCCGCCGACGGCTCGGTGACCGGCGCGGCACGGCCGTCTCCGTCAACGCGCTGGGGCTGCTCGGCCTCCGCCTCCGCCGGCTGGACGAGGCCCGCGCGCACTTCCAGGACAGCTCGGCGATCTTCCGCGAGCTCGGAGACCGCCGCTGGACGGCGCTGCTCCAGAGCAATCTCGCGGAGTCCCTGTGCGAACTGGGCCGGTACGGCGAGGCGGTACGGATCCTCGAACCCGCGCTGGCGGACTTCCGCGCCCTCGGCGACCGGGGGAGTGCGGGTAACGCCCTGTTCCTGCTGTGCTGGGCGCGGCGGGAGGCGGGTGATCTGGAGGCCGCCGGGCACGCCGTCGAATCGGCACTGGCGATCGCCCGGGACGAGGACAACCAGGTGTGGCGGGGGCACTGGCTGATGGAGTCCGCACGGCTCGAACGGGCGCGGGGTAACCCGGAGGGTTCGCTGCGCTTGTGCCGGGAGTCCGCGGGCATTCAGCGGCGGCTCGGCGACACCGCCCGGGAGGCCTTCGCGCAGGACAGCGCGGGGGAGGCCTGCCGGGCACTGGGGCGGTACGGGGAGGCGGTGGAGCTGCACCGCCGGGCCGTTGCCCTCCACCGTGGTCTCGACGCCCGTTGGCCGCTCGCCTGCGCCCTGCACAACCTGGCGGACGCGCTCAGCCTGCTCGGCGAGCACGAGCAGGCACAGACCGCCGGTGAGGAGGCCCTGGGACTTCTCGGCGCGTTCGACGACCCGCAGGCGGCCGCACGGACCGTTCGCCTGGCCCAGCTGCAAAAACGCGGCGGCTAGGGCCTGTCCGATGGTCCATGGCCGTCAGCTTCCCCTAACCGTCCGCCTCCACGGGCTCTGAGGCGGTGATCCACAGCGAGCCGTCGGCGCAGTCGAGGCGGCAGCCGTCCGCAGGGGTGAGACTGGTGCGCAAAACCCTTCGGCGCCTGCCGTTGACCGTGGCCACCGGGGCCGACTGAGGCCCCATGAAGCGGCAGGTCCGCACCTGATTGTGGAGCTCGCTCGCCGCCTTCGTGGTGTCGAGGGTGAAGAACTCGGGCTCCATCAGGCCCGCGTAGCTCACGCCCGCGGCGGTCTGCGGCTCACCGGCCGCCGGGTCCCGCACCCGGCGCAGCGCACCGCGGACCACCTCGCGGAGCACCGGGGAGAGGCCGTCCCACAGCCGGCCGGGGGTGACATCGTCGGGAAGGGGGACACCGGCTCGCTGCGCGAGGATGGGGCCGGCGTCGAACTCCTCGTTCATGCGGTGGGCCGTCACCCCCAGCTCCGCGTCGCCGTTCCGGATGGCCCACAACACCGGCGCGGGCCCCCGGTACTTGGGCAGCATCGAGCAGTGGACGTTGACCACTCCGTAGCGCGGGACGCTGAGCACGGAGCGAGGCAGACGCCAGGAGAATCCGAAGCAGACGACGAGATCGAGGTCGTACCCGCGCAGGGCGGTCCCCAGCCCTTCGGAGCTGCCCGGCAGCAGCAGGTCGATTCCCCCGGGCAGTGCGGCGGTGATCCGGCCCGCGGCTTGTGCCGCGCCGTCGTCCGCGGCCGTCCTGGGGCGCAGGGAACGGGAGTACGCGTAGACCAGGGGCCGGTGTCCGGCCTCGACGCAGGTCTCGTGCAGTGCGGCGAACTCTGCCGGGCCGAAGGAGAGTAAGCCGATGCGCATGCCGTTCTCCATGCCGTCGAGTCTATTCAGGCGGCGGTGCCGAAGAGACGCAATCGCCCACAACGGTGCGTGTTGCCGCCGGCCCCCGCCGGATGGCGTACGCCCGCCGCACGCCGGAGGCGCCTCGACCCCCACCTGACCCACCGTCATACGCCTTCCAGTGGTTTATCGCATCATGTCCGCATGTGCGGGGCGAGCCTGAGAAGTATTGCCCCCGGTATGTGCCGTCCCTGTATGTGCCATCCCGGGAGGAGAGCGATGACTGTCCCCGCATCCGCTGCCGAGGAATCGGACCAAGTGGCCGACGAGCTCAGCGACTTCGTCGCCTACTGCGTACCGCTGACCGGCTTCGCCGCATTCGATCTGCACGCCACCGGCATGGCCCGGCTCTATCTCGACACCGCCCGCCGCCAGGTGGGCGACGCCCAGTTCGCGACGTTCTGGACCAAGTGGAAGGAAGCCGTCGGCCACGGCCAGGGGCCCCAGGCTCTGGATCCCCCGTACCGCGAGGTCGCCCGCGCGCTGATCTACCTCTGGTACACCGGCGCCTGGCCCCGGCTGGCCCCCGTGGCCCACGCCGCGCTCCGGCGCGAGCTCGCCAACACCGAATCCGTCGCCTCGCCCAGCGCCTACGTCGAGGGCCTGGTGTGGCGCACCTTCCACGGCCACCCGGCGGGCGCCAAACCGCCGGGCTTCGGCACCTGGGCGGTAAAACCACCGGCCCCGACCTGGCAGACCGCCGGACAGCTGAACACCGATCTCGGTATCGCGGACGTCCCCTACCGCACCGGCCTGGCCGACGAGGTCGCCCCCGGCGAGATCCCCGACGAGCTGATCCCCGGCCACCGCCCGGGCCGCCACATCCCGCCGTCCGCCGTGCCCACCGCGGCCGCCGCCACAACCGAAGCCATCACAGCCACCCCAGCCGCAGCCGCCGCCGAGACCCCCGGGAAGGCCACCCCATGACCGCACCCGTCCCCGCGGAGGCCGCCGCTCGCCGCCGCTACGACGCGATCATCGTCGGCGCGGGCTGGGTCGGCAGCGCGCTCGCCCAACGCCTCGGCGACCAGGGCTGGCAGGTCCTCGTCCTGGAGGCCGGCAACAGCGGCACCGAGACCTGGCCCGGCTACCTGGACTCCCTGGCCACCTACTACTCGGCCGCCGCGAAGGTCCCCAACTCCGCCTACCGCCGCAACCAGGCCGCGCCCTACCCGGACGTCCTCGACCTGGCCCCGGTACGCAACCCCGCCCCCGGCAAGCCCGAGTTCACCGCCCACGGCTACCTCGTCCAGAACGGCCAACTCCCTTACGGCACCGACTATTTGCGGGAACTCGGCGGCACCGCCATGCACTGGCTCGGCGCCGTCCCCCGGATGCTGCCCGACGACTTCGCCACCGACGACGACTACGGATACGGCCGCAACTGGCCGCTGACCGCCGAGGACCTCCAGCCCTGGTACGCCGAGGCCGAGCGGGTCTTCGGCGTGGCGGGAAACGCCCAGGAACAGAAGGAGCTCGGCGTGGTCACCGACCCCGCGTACGAGTACCCGATGCACCACATCCCGCAGAGCTATATCGACCAGCGGTGCAGGACCCTGGACGGTGAGCTCGTCACCGACGACGTGGCCCAGCGGGAGTACCGGCTCACCATGTACGGCCTCCCGCAGGCCCGCAACTCCACCCCCAACCCCGCCTACCGGGACCCCCACCGCATCCAGGGCGCCGTCGGTCTCCCCAACTTCGGCGAGCGCTGCGTGGGCAACGCCAGCTGCGTCCCCATCTGCCCCGTCCAGGCCAAATCGCACCCGCTGCGCATCCAGGCCACCTGGCCCGCCACCGTCACCCTCGCCACCCGCTGCGTGGTCAGCCGGGTCCGGGCCCGCTCCGACGGCCGGGTCACCGGCGTCGAGTACCGCACGTACACCGACCCCGCCTCACCGGTCCACCAGACCTTCGTCGCCGAGGCCGACGTCGTCGTCCTCGCCGCGCACGCCATCGAGAACGCCCGGCTGCTGCTCTTCTCGGACCTGGCCAAGAGGAGCGGGCAGGTCGGCCGCAACCTGATGGACCACCCCACCCTCCTCAACTGGGCGCTCGCCCCCGAGGACCAGGGCCCGGTCGGCCCGTTCCGCGGCCCCGGACACACCTCCGGCTGGGAGGTCTTCCGCAGCGGCGACGGCCGCAACGACCGCGCACCGTTCCGCATCGAGATCGGCAACTGGGGCTGGGGATGGGCCACCGGCGCCCCGCTCAGCAATGTCGCCACCGCCCTGGGCATCGGCGGCAACCCGGACGGCAGCATCCGCGACAAGGGCGTCTACGGTCCCGAACTGCGCCGGCTGCTCGGCAGCGCCATCGGCCGCCAGCTCCAGCTCCAGATCGCCGTAGAGCAGTCCGCCAACGAGAAGAACACCGTCACCATCGACCCTGCCCGCTACCGCGACGCCATGGGCAACCCCCGCCCGATCCTCACCTACGACCTCGACGACCACGTCCGCAACGGCCTGTACGCCGCCCGCCTGGTCGCCCAGAAGATCTTCGACCTCCTCGGGGCCACGGACTACACCGACCACACCCCCAAGGACGGTGTCCCGCCCCTGGGACACCTCGTCCACCACGACACCCACCTCGCCTACAGCGGAGCCGGCCACGGCGCCGGCACCCACATCATGGGTACGGGGCCCGGGGACTCGGTCGTGGACGAGTACCAGCGCACCCACGACCACCCCAACCTCTACGCCGTCGGCTGCGGCAGCATGCCCTCCATCGGCACCAGCAACCCCACCCTCACCATGATGGCCCTCGCCCTGCGCAGCGCCGAACAGATCCACCGCGACCTCGTCGAGGCCCACCGCCCGGCCACGATCCGCACCCAGCAGCACGAGGAGGTGTCCGCATGATCACCGCGCTCGCCCTGGACCAGCAGGGATTCGAGATCCCGGCGACCATCGAGCGGCTGCGGAAGTTCCTGCAGGCCGCCCTGGAGGTGGAGCACCTCACCATCCCCGTCTACATGACCGGCATGTACTCCCTCCACCCCGGCACCAACCGCACCGCCTACTTCGCCATCCGCAGCGTCCTGATGGAGGAGATGCTGCACATGACCCTGGCCGCGAACCTCCTCAACGCGGTCGGCGGAACGCCCCGCGTCGGCCGCTCGGAGTTCGTCGCCGAGTACCCCGCGAAGCTCCCGTTCAGCAGCGGCAAGGAGGTGCCCCTGATCCACCTGCAGCACTTCTCGCCCGCCGCGCTGCGGACCTTCCTGCGCATCGAACTCCCGCGCAAGCTGGTGCCCAACCCCGAGCCGGGCGACGGCTGGACCTCCATCGGCCAGTTCTACGACGCCATCCGCCAGGGTCTGGAGAACCTGGTCAGGCAGCACGGCGAAGCCCAGATCTTCCAGGGCAACCCCCAACACCAGGTGGGCCCCGAGGACTTCTACAACTCCGGCGGCGAGGTCTTCCCGGTACGCGACCTGAAATCGGCGAAGCTCGCCATCCGCGTCATCAGCGAACAGGGCGAGGGCATCGACGACAAGATCTGGACCAGCGACGACCTGATCTTCGGCGAGCAGCGGCAACTCGCCCACTACTTCCGCTTCAACGAGATCTACACCGGCCGCAGTTACGGCCCCCACGACACCCCGGGCGACGCGCCGAGCGGCCCCCTGCTGGACGTCACCTGGGACGACGCGTACCCGATCCACGGCGATTCCAAGGTCGGCGAGTACGTCGAGGATCCGAAGGTGTACGAGCACGCCGTCGCCTTCAACACCCGTTACGCGGAGCTCCTCAGCTACCTCGACAAGGCCGTCAACGGGAACCCGCGCGGAATGGCCCTCGCCATCCCCACCATGCTGGAACTCCGCGACCGCGCCGAGCAGCTCTTCCGCAACCCCCACCCGGCGCGGCCGGGCTTCTTCGCCAGCCCCACCTTCGAGCTGGCCCCGGTGCACTTCGACACGGTCCGCGACACGGTGGAGGAGAACCTGCGACTGGCCGGACTGGAGCCCGGCGAGCCGATCGATCTGTCCCTGACGTCGTGACCGGGTGAGCGATCTATTAGCCCGTCCCAGCGGTGCGTTGGGACGGGCTGAGCTGCGCCTTCAGCCCTTGAGGGTGGCGATGAACGCCGTCCAGGCCTCGGCCGGGAGTATCAGCGCGGGGCCGTGGGGGTTCTTGCTGTCGCGTATGGGGACGACGTTGGGGAAGTTGTCGGCGACCTCTACGCAGTGGGCGCTGTCCTGGTTGCTGTAACTGCTCTTGCGCCAGGTGGCGTTGTTCAGTTCGGCGTGGGTTCCCATTGCTCGTACCCCTTCATCGCTTTCCGGATCCTCTCCGCGGAGGCTCGTGGAGTTAGAGCGTATGCCCGCAGCTTGTCGAAGAGCGCCCACAGGCGGCTCACGTCTTGAGGGTCCTCGAAGAGACGGCCGAGTGAGCGCCCTTCTTCGTATGCCACCGCTTGCCCGGTCGACGGCCGCACAAGCACCAGCGAGCTACCCATCAGGTAGTACTCACCGTGCTCCAGCGGGAGCACCTGGATCGTGCTGGTCGTGGTGTCGACCCGCGACAGCAGCGCCGCCAGCTGCGCGTGCATGGTTTGGGGGCCACCGATGGGTCGGTGGAGGATCGCCTCGTCCAGGATCGCCCAGTGTCGCGTACCGGCAGCGGCCAACTGCTCCTGGCGATGGAGTCGAGCTTGTGCACGCTCCTCGGCCATCTCCGGCGTGACCTCGGGAGGCGTACTCAGCAGGGCCCGGGCGTATGCCTTGGTCTGCAGCAGCCCGGGAACGAATTGCATCTCGAAGCACTCGATCGCCTCTGCCTGCTTCTCCAGCTCCAAGAACCGCCGGTAGTGGTCGGGATGGGTCTCCTTCTTGGCCAGCTGATACAGCCCGTAAAAGTGCTTCCCCGTCCCGAACGCCGCATCCAACGCCCCCGGCAGCTCCGGTGGCGGCATCAGCTCCGCCGCCTCCACCCGCCCCAGCGTGCTTTTGCTGAAGTTCACGATGTCGGCGAGCTGTACGAGCGACAGGTTGGCCAGCTCTCGATGTCTGCGCTGCTCCGAGCCGAAGTAATGGCGCGCGGACAGATACGGGTTCAGTTTCTTCGGCGTGAACTTCACGCGGATCACCTCTGGGTCGTCCCACGCTCAACAGGAGGACGGGGCACCCCTGTTGAAGCCATGTCTCACAGGGCAACTATGGCGATACACACGGTAATCAGATGGGCAATTGAGCGAAAGCAGGTCATATGTTCGAGGGTTCGCCCCCGCGGCTGCTGCCGTGGACCAGGCCGGACGGTGCTCCGTGTTACCTCATCGCGGACGACCCGAAGAGCTATCTGTCCGTCCTGGCCGACGGCGTCGAGGAGGATCTGCTCGCCGCCGCCGAGGACGCGCTGGAGCGTGCCGACACCCCGATGACCTGCCTGCGCAAGGCGCTCCGCGACGTGCTGCGGATCGCCGTCAGCCGAGGTGACCGGCTCGCGCATTGCGAGGAGTGATGCGACGGTGGCTGTGGGTGCCGATCCGACGAAAGGCAGGCAACCGTGCGCTCCGTCCTGGCCCGCTGGGCCGCCCTTGTGCCGGCGGCCGGTCTCGTTCTCGCGCTCGCGCCGTCGGCCGCCGCCGACGGGCCCGTCGCCCCGGTCCGGGTGGCGGTCACGGGCGGCGCCTTCACCGGCAGCATGGGCATCGTCCGTACGGCCGCGCGCTCGCTGTACGGCGGCTTCTACTGCGCCGCCGACGGGGTGTACCCCACGCCGCTGACCGCGCTGGCCGACGCCGACCGGAGGTACCACCTCGGCGTACGGGCGCACTGGGACGAGGCGACCGGGGACTTCGTCGTCACCGAGATCCGCGGTGATGCCGCGGACGGCGGCAAGAAGTGGAACGCGTACGTCAACGAGAAGAAGATCACCACCGGACCCTGCGGCACCGCGGTCAAGGACCACGACAAGGTCCGGTGGACGCTGGAGGCCCCCAAAGCGGAGGCCTCCCCAAGCTGACCGTCGTGCCTACGGCAGCGCCAGCATCCGCTCCAGCGCCAGCTTCGCGAAGCTCTCGGTCTCCTTGTCGACCTCGATGCGGTTGACGACCTTGCCGGCCGCCAGCGACTCCAGCGCCCACACCAGGTGGGGGAGGTCGATGCGGTTCATCGTCGAGCAGAAGCAGACCGTCTTGTCGAGGAAGACGATCTCCTTGTCCTCCGCGGCGAAGCGGTTGGCCAGGCGGCGGACCAGGTTCAGCTCGGTGCCGATGGCCCACTTCGAGCCGCGCGGGGCGGCCTCCAGGGCCTTGATGATGTACTCCGTCGAGCCGACGTAGTCCGCGGCGGCCACGACCTCGTGCTTGCACTCGGGGTGGACCAGGACGTTGACGCCGGGGATGCGCTCGCGCACGTCGTTGACCGAGTCGAGCGAGAACCGGCCGTGGACGGAGCAGTGGCCGCGCCACAGGATCATCTTGGCGTCCCGCAGCTGCTCGACGGTCAGGCCGCCGTTCGGCTTGTGCGGGTTGTAGACCACGCAGTCGTCCAGCGACATGCCCATGTCGCGGACGGCGGTGTTGCGGCCCAGGTGCTGGTCGGGCAGGAAGAGGACCTTCTCGCCCTGCTCGAAGGCCCAGTCCAGCGCCCGCTTGGCGTTGGAGGAGGTGCAGATCGTGCCGCCGTGCTTGCCGGTGAAGGCCTTGATGTCGGCGGAGGAGTTCATGTACGAGACCGGCACGACCTGCTCGGCTATACCGGCCTCGGTGAGCACGTCCCAGCACTCGGCGACCTGCTCGGCCGTCGCCATGTCGGCCATCGAACAGCCGGCGGCCAGGTCGGGGAGGATGACCTGCTGGTCGTCACCGGTGAGGATGTCGGCCGACTCGGCCATGAAGTGCACGCCGCAGAAGACGATGTACTCGGCGTCCGGCCGGGCGGCGGCGTCCCGCGCGAGCTTGAAGGAGTCGCCGGTGACATCGGCGAACTCGATGACCTCGTCGCGCTGGTAGTGGTGCCCCAGGACGAAGACCTTGTCCCCGAGCTTCGCCTTGGCCGCGCGGGCGCGCTCGACGAGGTCGGGGTCCGACGGGGCCGGCAGGTCGCCGGGGCACTCCACGCCGCGCTCGCTCTTCGGGTCGGCCTCGCGGCCCAGGAGGAGCAGGGCAAGCGGGGTCGGCTGGACGTCCAGGGGCTGGGCGGTGGTCACGACACGCACCCTCTCTTCTCTGCAGACAGCGTTGAGGCACGCGCCTCAGCTCGCGGTGCATGCCTTTTCGTCTATTTGACGCTATCTATCATAGCTGCTTCACGTCACTTTGACGATGGCCATAGTGTCGATGTGACGCATCAGCCCTTCGGTGGTGTGCCGTGGGCCACCTGTTCCCGGCCGCCGGTGTGCGAGCATGAAGAAGAAGCGCCCAGCCGGAATTAATCCGGGGCGTCGCCGGTTTCAGCTTGTTGCATCCGATGACAAGCGGTCCGTACAACCCGGGAGAGATGTAGATGAGCGTGCAGGACGAGAAGACCACCGTCAGCGACGGCATCATCCTGTCCGACGCGGCCGCGTCGAAGGTCAAGAGCCTGCTGGAGCAGGAGGGCCGGGACGACCTCGCGCTGCGGGTGGCCGTTCAGCCCGGAGGCTGCTCCGGCCTGCGCTACCAGCTCTTCTTCGACGAGCGCTCGCTGGACGGCGATGTCGTCAAGGACTTCGACGGCGTCAAGGTCGTCACCGACCGGATGAGCGCCCCGTACCTCGGCGGTGCCTCCATCGACTTCGTCGACACCATCGAGAAGCAGGGCTTCACGATCGACAACCCGAACGCCACCGGCTCCTGCGCCTGCGGCGACTCCTTCAGCTAAGGGCCGCGGGTCGTACCCGCCGGCTACGACGAAGGCGGCGTCCCCCGAGTGGGGGCGCCGCCTCCGTCATGTCCGGGCCGTCTGCGCCATACGGGGCCCGGGCCCGCCGCTACTGCTTCGGCACGGCCTCGCCCGTCGACACGTCGATCACCTTCCGGTCGCCCAGCGGCTCCTTGAGCGTCACGGTCTTGGTGAACTCCTTGGCGATCTTCACACAGACCTGGCCGGGCTTCTTGTCCTTGCCGACGACCTTGGTCTTCACGGCCGTGTCCGACTCCTCGGCGCTCACCGAGTAGACGCTGCACACCCCGCCCCAGAAGTGCACGGTCAGCTTCCGGCCGCCGTCGCCCACGGCGTACGACTCCAGCGCCATCGCGCCCGGCTTGCCGGACGGCCCCTTCGGCGTCCGGTCCTTGTGCGCCAGGTACTTCGGGTCCACCGCGGGGTGCGCGACCGTCGTCGTGGCGTCCGGGCCGGTGCCGGCACCCGGCTGGCGCACCGTGTACAGCCACGACGGCACCAGCGCCTGCCCGCCGCTGACGTACTGCACCGCGAGCCCGAACTCCGCACCGGTCACCTCGGCCGGCTTCTGCGCCTTCGCCGGCGAGGGCTCGCAGGGCGCGATCTGGTCCTTGCCGTCGTCCTTGCCGTCCTTGCCGGGGGGCACCGAGGGGCAGCCGGCCGGTGTGCGGCCGCCGCCCGCATTCAGCCGCTCCAGCGTCTTGTCCGCGCTCAGTACGGGGTACACCGCGCCCTTGACCGGGTTCGCCAACTGGCCGCTGCCGCCCACCACCTGACCGTCCGAGCCGACCTGCAGATCGCTCTGCCAGCCGTACGTCGGCAGCCCGCCGAGCACCGGATCGGCGGTGACGATCCGCACCGCGCCGGACAGCCCGCTCGCATCGAGCCGCGCGCCCTCCTGGCCGAGCGCCTTGAGCACCGGCCGCACCGCCTGCTTGGCCTTCTCCGCGGACACCGCGCCCTTGCCGCTGCCGTCGTCCTCGGTCGTGACGTCCCCGCCGCCGCGGTACGAGGGGCAGCCGGGCCGGCTCGACGAGGAGCCGTTGCCGTCGGGGGAGGCCGGCAGCGCGCAGTTCGTGCCGCCCGGGGTGCCGTACTGCGAGTACGTCCAGGACCCCGAGCCGGTCTTGTTCACCTGGAGGACGGGGCTGCGGGCGTCCCTGGTCAGCCCGCCGACCTTCCAGGTGGTGCCCTCCGAACGGACCTTTCCGGCCACATCCAGGGCCTTCGCAAGCCGTTCCACGGCCTGCCGGCTGATCTCGCCCTGGGGGCGGTACACCGGCGCCGACGACGGGCCGCCGGGCAGCTCCTTGACGGCCTTGTACTTCGCGCCCTGCGGATTGGGCTCACCGGCCGCTATCGAGCCGCCCGTATAGCCGTCGAGCGCGAGCGGCGGCGGCTCGCCCTTGCCCGCGGAGCCCGCGCCCGCGCCGGAGCCCTCGTCACTGGACGCGGACGAGGCCCAGTACGCCGCGCCGCCCCCGGCCAGCAGCACCGCGGCGGCCATCGAGGCGATCAGCAGCGGGCTGCGCCGCCCGCGCTCCTTGGGGTGGTCCGGGGTCGTGGGGGTGTCCTCGGTGTTCACCGCATCGCTCCTTCAGCTCCGCTGAACATCTGCCGTCGCACCCTCCGAGGGGTGGACGCCGATGGGACGGAGCGGGGGCGCGCGCGGTTCCCTGCGAGTTGGCAGGGGCTCCGGCGAGCGGGGCTCAGTCGCCGTACTCGGACATGCCGTCCACGAGCTTGGCGGACTTCTCGGGAACCTCGATCCCGTGCAGATCGGACGCGCGGCCCGGCGCCGGCCCACTGCGCCGTCCGGTCTTCCAGCGCTCCGCCATCCGGGCGCAGTCGCCGCGCAGCTCGTCGAGCGACTCCGGCTCCGACACGGCGGGCGATTCGGCGCTACGCGGTGTGACGGCTTTCACAGGCTTGGTCATAAGAGGCACCGTACGCAGGCGCAGGACGCGGAGAAAGGCCTACTATTGGGTAGTTTCAGTCATTCCGGGTGGACGGGATGACGGGGTGGTCACGCCCCTCGCGAGGTAGCGTTGCTCCACGTCCGCCCGTCCCTCCGCCATCCGCAGGAGCAGACCCGTCGTGCGTATCGCAGTCACCGGCTCCATCGCCACCGACCACCTGATGACCTTCCCCGGCCGCTTCGCCGACCAGCTCGTGGCCGACCAGCTGCATACGGTCTCCCTCTCCTTCCTGGTCGACCAGCTCGACGTCCGCCGCGGCGGGGTCGCCCCCAACATCTGCTTCGGCATGGGCCAGCTCGGCATCTCGCCGATCCTGGTGGGCGCCGCGGGCAACGACTTCGAGGAGTACCGCGCCTGGCTCGACCGCCACGGCGTCGACACCCGCTCCGTCCGCATCTCCGAGGTCCTGCACACCGCGCGCTTCGTCTGCACCACCGACGCCGACCACAACCAGATCGGCTCCTTCTACACCGGCGCGATGAGCGAGGCCCGGCTGATCGAGCTGCAGCACGTGGCCGAGCGGGTCGGCGGCCTGGACCTCGTACTGATCGGCGCGGACGACCCCGAGGCGATGATCCGGCACACCGAGGAGTGCCGCACCCGCGGCATCCCCTTCGCCGCGGACTTCTCCCAGCAGATCGCCCGGATGGACGGCGACAACATCCGCACCCTCATGGAGGGCGCCACCTACCTCTTCTCCAACGAGTACGAGAGCGGCCTGATCGAGTCCAAGAGCGGCTGGAGCGCCGAGGAGATCCTCGCCAAGGTCGGCACCCGGGTCACCACCCTCGGCTCCAACGGCGTGCGCATCGAGCGGGTCGGCGAGCCCGCCATCGAGGTCGGCGTCCCGGAGGAGAAGACCAAGGCCGACCCCACCGGCGTCGGCGACGCCTTCCGCGCCGGCTTCCTGTCCGGCCTGGCCTGGGGCGTCAGCCTGGAGCGCGCCGCGCAGATCGGCTGCATGCTGGCGACGCTGGTCATCGAGACCGTCGGCACCCAGGAGTACGAGCTGCACCGCAGCCACTTCATGGACCGCTTCACCAAGGCCTACGGCCACGAGGCCGCCGCCGAGGTCCAGCAGTACCTGGCCTGAACCGGCCGGAAGAACGGCTCAGACGCGGCGCCGCACCACATAAGCGGCGCCGCGTTCGGCTGTCCGCTCGCCCAGGTACTCCTGGTCGCGCATCGCACACCAGGCGGGGATGTCCTGCCGGGCGGCCTCGTCGTCGGAGAGCACGGTCACCGTCCCGCCGACCGGCACCTGGCCGATCGCCTTCGCCAGCTCGATCACCGGGACGGGGCAGCGCTTGCCGAGGGAGTCGACGACCAGGCCCTCGGGCTCGGCGCCCGCCGCGGCCTGCGGTGCCTCACCGGCCTCCGGTGCCTCACCGGCCCGCGGCGCCTCGCCGGTCCCGGGCGTCCCACCGGCCCCGGCCGCCGCCTGAGGCACCCCCAGCCGCTCCCGCACCGACCGCACCACCCCGGGCAGCACCTCCAGGAACCGCTCCACCTCCGCCTCGGCCGTCCCGTACGGCAGCGAGACCCGGACGTTCCCCTCGGACAGCACTCCCATCGCGCGCAGCACATGGCTCGGCGTCAGCGTGCTGGACGTACAGGACGATCCGGACGAGACGGAGAATCCCGCGCGGTCGAGCTCGTGCAGCAGGGTCTCCCCGTCGACATAGAGACAGGAGAAGGTGACGAGATGGGGGAGGCGGCGCACCGGATCGCCGACCACCTCCACGTCCGGGACCAGCTCCGGCACCCGCGCCCGGATCCGGTCCACCAGCATCCGCAGCCGCGCCGCCTCCCGACCGGTCCCCGGGTCGGCCCGCAGCGCCCGCAGCGACGCCGCGGCGGCCACGATCGCCGGGATGTTCTCGAACCCGGGGCTGCGGCCCGACTCCCGCTCGTCCCCGGGGCCCTGGGGTACGTAACGGGTCCCCTTGCGGACCACGAGCAGCCCGACCCCGGGCGGCCCGCCCCACTTGTGGGCGCTCGCCGCCAGCAGCGACCAGGCACCGGGCAGCGGCCCCCAGGGCAGCGACTGCGCGGCGTCCACAAGAAGGGGCACACCGGCCTCCTGGCAGAGCGCGGCCACCTCCTCGACCGGCTGCTCGGTGCCCACCTCGTGGTTGGCGGACTGGAGGGCGGCCAGCGCGGTGTCCGGGGTGAGCGCGGCGGCCACACCGTCGGCCGCCACCCGGCCCGTACGGTCCACGGCCAGCTCCGCGCGGGTCCCGCCGGCCGCCTCATGGGCCTCGGCGGCGTGCAGTACGGAGGAGTGCTCGACGGCGGAGTGCAGCAGCCGGCGGCCGACACGCCGGCGGCCCGCCAGCGCGCCCAGGACGCCCGCATGCACCGCCTGTGTACCCGAAGGGGTGAAAACCAGCTCGTCCGGGCGGCAGCCGACGGCCTCGGCCGCGGCCTCGCGCGCGGCGTCCAGCAGCAGCCGGGCGCGGCGGCCCTCGCGGTAGAGGCGGGCCGGGTCGGCCCAGCCCTCGTCGAGCGAGGCGAGCAGGGCCTCGCGGGCGACGGGGTGCAGGGGAGCGGTGGACGCGGCGTCGAAGTAGGGCACACAGCAACGCTAAGCGCCCCATAGGGGCGCGGGGAACTGCGCGATCAACCACGAAGCACCCGCAGCCGCCACACAAGCGAAGCTCCCGAGCTGCTGGCCAGCCCAAACCCCCGTCAGATAACGCCGCAGGCAGGGCATCCCACCCCTTCGGCGTGACCCGCGGCGCGTTGCGCACCCCTCCCCGCGCGACCCCAAATAGCGTCCAGTAGGGTTTGGTCCGCATAAACATCCAAACCCCTGCCCGACGCAGGGCGGCGACCGACCAGCGAGTAAGGCCGCAGCCGACCGCGCGGGCGAGACTCTCGGGAAGGCGCTACGTGAGTCCCAACGGCTCCGACCGCTCGTCGCGGCGCCCGATGCGGCGGAAGCTGCCGCAGGTGCTTGCTGCGGGCCTGGTCCTGGCGACCGCTACTGGTTGCACATATAAGGACTTCCCCCGCCTCGGCATGCCAACGCCCGTCACCGACGAGGCGCCGCGGATCCTCTCTCTTTGGCAGGGCTCCTGGGCCGCCGCCCTCGCAACGGGCGTGCTGGTGTGGGGCCTGATCATTTGGAGCGTGATCTTCCACCGCCGCAGCAGGACCAAGGTGGAGGTCCCCGCGCAGACCCGGTACAACATGCCGATCGAGGCGTTGTACACGATCGTCCCGTTCATCATCATCGCGGTGCTTTTCTACTTCACCGCGCGCGATGAGAGTGCGCTCCTGAAGACTTCCAAGAAGCCGGACCACGTCATCAACGTGGTGGGCTTCCAGTGGAGCTGGGCGTTCAACTACCTGGAGGACGTCGACGGCAACAAGTCGACCACCAACATCAACTCCAGCGCGCTCTCCGCCATCCCGGACAAGTGGAAGAAGACCGCGCCGGCCGGTGCCGACGGTGTCTACGACGTGGGCGTCCCGGGCACCCGGAACCCGCAGAACGGCAACCCCGGCCCGACGCTGTGGCTGCCGAAGGGCGAGACGGTCCAGTTCGTGCTGACCTCGCGTGACGTCATCCACTCCTTCTGGGTGGTGCCGTTCCTGATGAAGCAGGACGTCATCCCGGGCCACACCAACGTCTTCGAGGTGACTCCCAACAAGGAGGGCACCTTCATGGGCAAGTGCGCCGAGCTCTGCGGCGTCGACCACTCCCGGATGCTCTTCAACGTCAAGGTCGTCTCCCCCGAGCGGTACCGGGAGCACCTGAAGGACCTGGCGAAGAAGGGCCAGACCGGATACCTGCCGTCGGGCATCAAGCAGACGGATCACGCCAGGAATGCGGAGACGAAGAACCAGTGAGCATCCTCAACGAACCTCAGGGTGCCGCCGCCGAAACGGCTCCGGCAGCACCGCCCGTACGGAAAAAGCAGCCCGGTATCGCTGCCGTGAAGTGGCTGACGACCACTGACCACAAGACCATCGGCACGATGTACCTGGTCACGTCGTTCGCGTTCTTCTGCATCGGCGGCGTCATGGCGCTGCTCATGCGTGCCGAGCTCGCCCGCCCGGGCACGCAGCTCATGACGAACGAGCAGTTCAACCAGGCGTTCACCATGCATGGCACGATCATGCTGCTGATGTTCGCCACCCCGCTGTTCGCCGGATTCGCGAACTGGATCATGCCGCTGCAGATCGGCGCGCCCGACGTGGCGTTCCCGCGGCTGAACATGTTCGCCTACTGGCTCTACCTCTTCGGCTCGCTGATCGCGGTGGCCGGCTTCCTCACCCCGCAGGGTGCGGCGGACTTCGGCTGGTTCGCGTACTCGCCGCTCTCGGACGCGGTGCGTTCGCCGGGCGTCGGTGCCGATATGTGGATCATGGGTCTGGCCTTCTCCGGTTTCGGCACGATCCTCGGTTCGGTCAACTTCATCACGACGATCATCTGCATGCGG